>USGZ01000009.1 GCA_900554265.1 uncultured Porphyromonadaceae bacterium | reverse complement strand
CCCTGGTCGAGCAGAGTTTCTCGAACTTCGCGTCCATTCTGCCGCTGACTACCGACAGCGGCCGACGCGCCGCCGTATGGGACCTGCTCGAGGCCGCCGGCAACTCCCGCCCGCAAATCGAGCGCCTGGCCGAGTATTACCTTTACGAACCCGAATCCCCTACCTACAGCGAGGACGCCTATGCCTGCTTTCTCGAGTATCAGCTTCTGCGCTCGGACTCCACAGCGCTCATAGCCTCCGAACGGCTCGAAAACATACGCAAGAACCGCGTCGGAACGCCTGCGGCCGACTTTACCTACACCGCCGCCGACGGCAGTACGCACCGGCTTCTCGAAGACTCCCGCGGCGCCGCCACACTGCTCTTTTTCTACGAACCGGGGTGCGAACGCTGCCATGCCGACGCGCGGCGACTGAGCGCCAGCCCGGCACTCGCCTCCGCCCTTGCCGCCGGTACGGTGCGCGTACTGATGGCATATCCGGGTGAGAACGCGGAAAAATGGCGCTCGGACCTTCAGGAACTGCCGTCGACGTGGGAAATCGGCATGGCTCCGGAAATCGACAGCGAGGAAATCTACATTGTCCGCGCCACGCCCTCCTACTACCTCATCTCCCCCGAAGGCACCGTCCTGCTCAAAGACGCGTCCCTGCCCGCCATAGCGGAAGCATTAGGCTTATAGTCGCCTGGTAATTAGACTAATAAGTCTAATTAGTCTAATAATTCCAATGGCTCAAATAAGGGTTACCTCTTCGGCAGGATGATTCGGTCGCCGAGGACCTTGACCAGGCGCTTCTGATATTCCTGGAAATTCATTATCTCTGTCATCAGCGCGTTGGCCGTCTCGATATCGGAAGGGTCCAACGCCGCGAGTTTCTGCTGCCGGGCCTTGATCATGTCGCGCAGGCGCGCGCCGCGCAGTTCGTTGATGGCGCGGGGTACGAGAGTCTGTAGCTGCTCCAGTTCGCTGAGGGTCTCGCCGTCGCGCGTATAGAGGCGGCTGAGGGTATAGCGGTCCGTGACGAGTTCTCCGGCCAGGCGCCGGATCTGGTCGTCCGGACTGTTGATCAGCCGCTCGCGCACGAAGGCGGCCTCGAACTCGAGCATGCGCGTGTTCTTCAGCTCCTCCATCTCCTTCATCATCATATTCTCGGCGCTGGCCAGGGCATCCAGGGAACCGCCCTTCTCAGCCAGGGCGCGACGACGGCGCTCGATTTCGGAAGCGATTTCGATATCGGCGCGCTCCTCGGCGCGCGCCTGCTCGGCAGGGAACTCGTCGCGGCGCAGCCGCATTACCTCGCGGAAAACCGCAAGACAGCCCGGATCGGCGAGAGTATAGCCGTCCATTTCGAGCTCGTTGGCAATCACGTCGGAGACGGTGCCGCGGACTATGGTGCCGTCCTCGGCGGGGATGTCGGCCATGTAGCAAACCCCGTAGCGCACCAGATAGCGCGCAAGTTCGGTCTCGTAAGGCAGAAGATGACGGTCCGTGAGATCCAGCAGAGGCGCCGGAGCCTCTTCCCCGGCAGCATTTTCGGCCTCCGCGGCGGCTTCCTGCGCGGCGCCGTCAGCCGCGGACGTGGCGCCCTGGGCCGCAGCGTCGCGCTGAAGGCTCTCGCGGGCGAGCTGGCGCTGATGTTCCTTGTACTCCTCCTCGCGGTGGCGCGCGATGAACACGTTGGTCTGACGTATGATTACGGTCTCGTCCAGGTTCATGCTGCGGGCGCACTCGCTGATGTACTCCTGGCGCTTGACTGCATCGTCGACGCAGGCAACAGTTTCGAGAATCACGTTGATGACCTTGGCGCGCGCCGTAGGGTCGCGCGGGTCGACGTCCTTCATCAGCACGGCGGTCATGAAGGCGATGATGTCGACCTCGTGCTCGCGCAGATAGTCGGCCACCTCGGTGCTGGAATGGCTCTGCGCGAAGGAGTCAGGGTCGTCGCCGGGGGGCAGGCTGAGCACCTTCACGTTCATCTTCTCGGCCAGCAGCATACGGATTCCGCGCAGCGAGGCCTTGATGCCGGCGGCGTCGGCGTCGTAGATGAGGGTCACGTTGTCCGTAAATCGGCGCACGGCGCGTATCTGGCCCTCGGTGAGCGAGGTGCCTGACGAGGCCACGACATTCTCCACGCCCGACTGGTGCATCGAAATCACATCCAGGTAGCCCTCGACCATGATACACTTGTCGGCCTTGGCTATGGCGCTTTTGGCCTGATAGAAGCCGTAGAGCTCGAGGTTCTTATGGTAGATTATGCTCTCGGGGGAGTTGACGTACTTGGCGATGTTCTTGTCGGTGCGCATTGTGCGTGCTCCGAAACCCACGACTCGGCCCGAAACGCTGTGGATGGGGAATATCACGCGGCCGCGGTACTTGTCGTAGAGCCTGTCCTCGGCACCCTCGCGCTGGCTCTGGCCTGCGAGGCCCGTAGCCAGCAGATATTCGCGCTTATAGCCGGCGGCCAGGGCTGTGGAGGTGAATTCGTCGCCGCGGTCGATGGCATAGCCCAGGTGGAAGCGCGCTATCATGGCGTCGTTGAGGCCGCGATGGCGGAAGTAAGGCATCGCGACGCTGCGGCCCTCGACGGTCTCCAACAGATTATGCCTGAAATGCTCCAGGGCGAACTCGTTGAGGGCCAGCATGCCTTCGCGCTCGTTCTGGGCGCGGCGCTCGTCGTCGGTAACGTCCTTCTCGACTATCTCGATATTGTATTTTCGGGCCAGATAGCGCAGGGCCTCCGAGTAAGTCATCTGCTCGTGCTCCATGATGAAGCTCACGGGCGAGCCGCCCTTGCCGCAGCTGAAGCACTTGCAGATATTGCGGGCCTTGTTGACGGAGAAAGAGGGCGTACGCTCGTTGTGGAAGGGGCAGAGACCTTTGTAGTTGGCGCCCGAGCGGCGCAACTTGACAAAGTCGCTGACGACTTCCACGATGTCCGCAGCGTCGAGAATTCGCTGCACCGTTTCCTGATCTATACGTCCCATCTTTTCCGTTTTTCAGAACTGCAAAGATACTAATTTTCCTCCAAACGGACTACTACTCCGCAGGAGCGTCCTTCCACTGCCTGTATGCTTCGATTACCTCAGCCTTCAGTTCCGGCGCGCCGGCCACTATATAGAGGTCGAGGCCGGCGGCATCGGTGAACTCATGGCAATGGATTCCGTCGCCGTCCATGAGCAAAAGCGACTTGGGCTGACCTTCGAGGGCCTCAACGGCCGACAGGAGGTCGAACTCGCCGCCGTCGACATAGCTGCGGCCGCAGAACTCCAACACCACATAGTCGCCCGTAAGCCCCCGGGCCGCGGGCGATTCCGCATCGACAACTGTGCATATCCACACTTTATCGGCCATAAATTCCTCGATTTCCAAAAGCACCCGGGAGTCGGCCCGCGCCAGCCAGGTAAGCGTCCGAAGATAGGAGGCATACAGGCTGGTGAGAACGACGGCATCGGGATTCTCAACACTTTCGAGATACGCGATAGCGCGGCCGAAGCAGTCCTTGGCCTTAGCATACTCGCCAACCTGCTGGTAAAGGGCGCCAAGGTAGAAGACAGATATCATCATCTCCTCAGTTTCCGGTCCTTGGGCCTCCGCAAGCAATTCCAGTTCATGATTCAGACAGTCGATAGCAGCTGCGTAATCTCCCTTCGCATCGTAGGCTTTCGCGAGATTGCCATAAATGCCAGCAATTCTAGACTTGTCGGCTTTCTGCAATGCTACTTCCAGGCCTTTATTAAAAGCATGCACAGCCTCGGCATAATTACCCGTCTGATAATGGACAAAGCCGATATTATTGTAGCTCATCTCAATATCGGGATGTTCAGGCCCGACCGTACGCAGCCAGATATCGAGTGCTTTGCTGTAATTCTCCAAAGCCAAAGGATATTTTTCCTGATTATAGTAAGCAAATCCGAGATTACTGTACGCGGAAGCGACAACAGGGTGATCCAGACCCACGGTATCAAGCAACAAATCCAATGCTTTGGTGCAATATTTTACGGCCTCTTCATTGTTTCCATGCAAAATATATGCATAGCCGAGGTTGTTGTACGACACTGCAATATTAGGATGCTCGGGGCCCAAAATCCGCAGAGTTATCTCCAATGCCTTCTGATGGTACTCGACGGCTTTGTCGAAATCGCCCAGACCAGCATATACATTTGCAAGATTATTATACGTCGTCGCCACATCGATGTGATAGGGTCCTGTCGCGGCTAGAAATATTTCAAGAGCCTTGCGATGGTATTCCTCGGCCTTCGGGTAGTCTTCCATGGATTCATAAAGAAGTCCGAGATTATTGTACGATGAACCTATATAGTAATCGCCAGGCTCAAGAATACGCAGCCTCAGTTCCAAAGCCTTCTCGTACAGTTCCCTGGCTCTTGCGTTGTCGCAATCCTTGCTATAAGTATATCCTATGACATTGTAAGCCGTAGCAACATCAGGATGCTCCGGGCCATGTAGCCGCAGCCATATATCGAGGGCCTTGCCGTGGTATTCCCTGGCTACGGCGTACTTTCCCTCCGCTCCATTGATTATGCCCAGCGCATGGTAACACGATGCCAGTCGCGACTCGTCGGGTTCGCTCTGCGACAGAAGGCTGTTCAAGGCAGTCTGTGCGTAACGCAGGCCGCCATGACAATCTCCGGCTACCTGCGCGGCAAAGTACGCGGCATCGAGCACCCAGTCGATGTTGGTGGTGTCGGCGTCGGCCACGGAGCGGTAGAGTTCGAGGATGCGGGCGTTGTTGCCGTAGTCGCCGGCGAGTTCGAGAGTCTGAATCTGACGACTGACAACGGCCAGCAGGGAGTCGGCGGCCAGGGTCATGCCGGCTTCGGCCTCGCCGAGACGCTCCACGGCCTGACGCACTTCGGCGCGCTGTCGCAGAGTCGATACCAGCCGGCCGGCGGCGCCGAGCTCGTCGTAGCGGGCGATGGCCTCGTCGATGCGGCCTGCCTGCACCAAGGCGATGATATCCTGCTCCGCAGCGGATATTTCCGACAGGTCGATGCGGGCGAAGCGGTCGACGTAATTGTCCAGGTTCTCCAGCTGGCGGGCGTAGAGCTTCTCGATGCGGGCGAGACTGTCCGCGAACTCATGCTGGGCGATGCGGTTGGCGTCGCGCAGGCGGCGCAGGTTGGCCGCCGCGTCGCGGTACTGGCGGGCGTAACGCTCCTCGGAGTTTGCGTAATAGAGGTCCTTGAGGCGCTTGAAGCGGTCCGAGCGGCACATGACGATGCTGAAGGTATTCTCCGGGCTGAGGTTCCACTGCTCCAGGGCGTCGCTGTTGAAAACCTCGTAGCCGTCCTTGGCGATGCTGCGCACGCTGATTCGCTCGCCGGGACTGAGGGTGAGGAATTCGAGCGAAAACTTGCCGTTGGTGTCGGACACAGTGCTCTGCGCTGGATAGACGCGCACCTCGACTCCGGGCAGCGCGGTCTTTGGCGCGGCCTCGCGGTACTCCAGCACAAGGCCATGCTGAACGGTCTGAGCAGCGGCCGCCAAGGCCATCATGCCGATAATCGCACAAAGTATCAGTTTCTTCATGGTGTCGGTTCTTACATTCTTTTTGCAAATATACGAAAAAAACGAAACCCGGGGCGCATGACTCCGGGTTTCGACGGTAAGGTATGTTTGCGGTAATTATCCCGCGGACAATCAGATGAAGAATGCGGTAATCTCCGAACCGGCGACGGTCTCGATGATGCTGGTGTAGAACCAGCTTACCAGACCGAGGCAGAGGATGCCGCCCACTGTCAGCCACAGGCCGAAGCGCTCGCCGGCTGTGCTGCGGAAGGGTGCGATGGCGCACTCGTCCTGCTCGATGAACATTGCCTTGACAACCAGCAGATAGTAGTACAGCGACACTATCGTGTTGATCAGGGCGATAAGCACGAGCACGTAGATTGCGGTGCTGCCCTGGGCGATGGCGCCGGTGAAGATGAAGAACTTGCTGAAGAAGCCTGCGAAGGGAGGAATACCGGCCAGGGAGAACATTGCCAGCATCATGGCCACGCTCAGGCGCGGATTGGTGCGGTAGAGGCCCTTGTAGTCGTCCATGCTAACCTTGCCGGTAGCGTTCTCGATGGCACCGATTACGCCGAAGGCTGCGAGGTTAGAGAATATGTACACAAGGATGTAGTACATCATCGCTGCCATGCCGGCGGCGTTGAAGGCGATTACGCCGAGCATGATGTAGCCGGCCTGCGAAATCGACGAGAAGGCCAGGAAGCGCTTCATGTTGCGCTGACGGATGGCAAAGAGATTGCCGATGGTGATGGTGAGGATAATCACGGCATAGAGCATCCATTCCCAGGCGATGCTGTAGCAGCTGCCGAACACCTGCGCCAGAATCACCATGAAGGCGAAGGCGGCGGCGCCCTTGGAGATGACGCTCAGGTAAGAGGTCACGGACGTCGGTGCTCCCTGGTAAACGTCGGCGGTCCAGAGGTGGAAAGGAACGAGCGAGAGCTTGAAGCCGACGCCGGCGATCACGAAGCCGATTGCCAGAACGAGCAGCATGCTCACCTTATTGCTCAGCGCGTAGTAGATTTCATTGAAGTAGAGGGTGCCGGTGAGGCCGTAGACGAAACTGATGCCGAGCATGAAGATTGCCGAGGAGAAGCAGGCGGTGAGGATGTACTTCACGGCTGCCTCGTGGCTCTCGTAGCGGTTCTTCTCCATGGCCACCATGGCAGCAAGAGGCAGCGAGGCACTCTCGAGACCGATGACGAAGAGGAGGAAGTGGCGTGCGGAAATCATCAGATACATGCCGAAGAGTGTTACCAGCAGGAGTTCGTAGAACTCTCCGCGGCGAACGCTCATCTCGGCGCCGTTGGTCCAGTGGACGCTCTGGATAAGGACAATCACCACGCCGACGTTGAGAATAGTCTTGATAGCGGCGATTGCGGGACCGGTGGCGTACATGCCGGCGAAGGCCGAGGTGGCGGAGGGATTGAGGCCCACGAGCTCGGTTACGAAGCCGAACACGGTGAGGAGGGCCATCAGGACAACCGTGAGTCCCGGAAGAGCGCGCTGGGCGCCCTTAGGCATAAAGGTGTCGTACAGGAAGACTATCAGGAACACGACCAGCAGGCCGATTTCCTGTTGCATTGCTAAGAACTGTGAGTAATCCATTGCTTTAGAGTACGGGGCTCGTCATACCCAGGACGGTGAAAATCTCGGGTGTGAAGGTTGTCTTAATAAGGTCAGCGAAGAAGTTGGGGAAGCAGCCGATTGCGGCGACGCAGAGAATCAGCGTGGCCGTGGCGGTGCGTTCCCACCAGGTTGCGTCCGTCAGGCTCAGATGGTGCTCATCCTGCACGGGGCCGAAGAGCAGCTTGCCTACGACACGCAGAATGTAGACTGCGGTGATTACAATCGAGGTGCAGGCCACGATGGTGAATACGCGGTGGAACATGTCGGCGTGCTGGAAGGAACCTACGAAGATGGTCATTTCAGCAACGAAACCGGACAGACCGGGAAGGCCCAGGGAGGCGAAACCTGCGATTACGTAGCAGACGGCCAGGTAAGGCATGATTTTCATCAGGCCGCCCATCTTGGTGATTTCGCGGGTGTGCGTGCGGCCGTAGATCATACCGATCAGGGCGAAGAACAGGGCCGTCATCAGACCGTGCGAGAGCATCTGCATGATGGCGCCGGTCATGGCAGTCTGATTAAGCATCAGGATGGCGAAGAGCACCAGGCCGCAGTGGCTGACGGAAGAATAGGCGTTGATGTACTTTAGGTCGGTCTTGACGCAGGCGCAGAAGGCACCGTAGACTACCGAGATACCCGTAAGGATAAGGAAGATGTAGCCCAGGGTTGCAGCGGCGTAAGGCATCAGGTAGATGGCCACGCGGAAGCAGCCGTAGCCGCCGAGCTTCATAAGCACGCCCGCGTGGAGCATCGAAACCGCCGTCGGCGCCGAGGCATGACCGTCGGGGCTCCAGGTATGGAAGGGGAACATCGCGCCCAGGACGCCGAAGCCTACGAAGGTCATCGGGAAGAGGAACTGCTGCCAGCCGTGCGAGATGGAGTCGTTGGCGGAAATCTGAAGAAGGTTCCAGGTCAGCGGCTCTCCGGCGGGTGCGCTGTGGTAGTATATGCCGATGAGGCCGAGCATCAGGAAGGCCGAGCCGCCCATGAGCATCAGGGTGAGCTTCATGGCCGAGTAGTTCTTGCGGCCCGAACCCCAGACGCCGATAAGCAGATACATCGGGATGAGGGCGACTTCATAGAACATGAACATCGTGAAGAGGTCCACGGAGATGAAGAAGCCGAACACGCCCGTCGACAGCAGAATCAGCCAGAGGAAGAATTCCTTGGGCATGTCGATTTTCCACGAGGCGAAGGAGCCGGTGAGGAGGATGAAACTCGAGAGGATGAGCATCGCGATGGAGATACCGTCGACGCCTACGGCAAGAGTGATGTTAAGAGGCGCGAACCAGGTCCAGCTGTCGGTGAACAGCATGGGAGCGTCGGTTGTCGGACGCAGCTTGAGGTATTCAAGCAGCACATAGATCGACAGGGCCACCAGTGCCAGCGAACCGGCCACGGCCACGGCGCGGATGGCGCCGGGCTTGCGGTTGCAGCAGAGCCCCACCCCTAAGAGCATCAGCAAGGGGATGATCACGAAGTAGATCAGTATATTTGAAAACATTGCAATTACTTTTTTCTGTGATTGGTTGGGTTTCCGGGGCTTTTAGAGCAGGCAGATGATTGTTATCGTGCCCAGGGCGAGGGCACCGAGCAGGTACCAGAGCACATACATCTGAATCTGGCCGGACTGGAAGGTCTTGATGGCCTCCGAAGCCTTGTTGGTGACAGCGGCGAAAGCGTTCATGGTGCCGTCGATGATATTGCTGTCGAACCAGGCCAGGCCCTTGCAGATGATGCCGAAGATGATGCGGTGAGTGATGAACTGATAGAGCTCGTCCCAGTAGAAGCGGTGGTGGCACCAGCGCCAGAGGTTCGGCAGGGCATTCTGCATCTTGTCCGGGAGGGCGTTCTCCCTGAAGTACATCTTCCATGCCAGGCCGATGC
Organism: uncultured Porphyromonadaceae bacterium; assembly: GCA_900554265.1. Taxonomy (GTDB): domain Bacteria; phylum Bacteroidota; class Bacteroidia; order Bacteroidales; family Muribaculaceae; genus CAG-873. The sequence continues at coordinate 3,482 of USGZ01000009.1, read as the reverse complement.
CGAGGATTGCGATTGCCAGGGAGATGCCGGCGATGGTCCAGTCGAAGTGGGCCATGAAGTCGTAGAGCTCGCCGTTCCAGCTTACGAATTCACCGAAGGGAATGAAGCCGGCCACGCAGGAGATGGCTGCCAGGATAATCAGAGGCAGGGTCATCGTCCAAGCCTGGTCGTGTACGTGGTGATGGCCTTCGGGCACCTTGTGTTCCTTCCACCAGAAGATGAGGAAGTACAGGCGGAACATATAGAAGGCGGTGAGGCCGGCGACTGCCGACATCCATACGTATGCCACCCAGTCGTAGCCCATGCAGGCGCTCAGGATTTCGTCCTTGGAGAAGAAGCCCGAGAAGGGGATGATGCCCGCGATTGCCAGACAGCCGATCAGGAAGGTGATGTTGGTGATGGGCATGTGCTTGTGCAGACCGTGCATGGCCGTGTAGTCGTTGGAACCTACGGCGTGGATGATTGCGCCGGCACCGAGGAAGAGCAGGGCCTTGAACATGGCGTGCGTGAACAGGTGGAACATGGATGCCATGTAGCCGAGACCTTCGTGGAACTCAGGACGGGCGACGCCCAGCGATACCATCATGAAGGCAATCTGCGAGATTGTAGAGAACGCCAGCACTCGCTTGATGTCCACCTGCGCGCAGGCGACCATGGCGGCGTAGAGCGCCGTAATAGCGCCGACGACGGTGATGATCACCAGCGAGGTCTCTTCCATCAGGTACAGCGGGAATAGACGGGCTACCAGGTAGACACCGGCGACGACCATCGTGGCGGCGTGGATGAGGGCCGATACGGGGGTCGGGCCTTCCATGGCGTCGGGCAGCCAGATGTGCAGAGGCAGCATCGCGGACTTGCCCATGCCGCCCATGAATATCAGCACCAGCGCCCAGGTCAGTACCGAACCGCCCATGAAGACGGGAGCGGCGCTTGTCTGGAAGATATTGCGGATATGCTCGGCGGTTCCGATGTTTACCTGATATACGCCGGCCATTTCGGGAACGGCCGTCGAGGTCAGGTCCATGAAGTTGAAGGTGCCGGTATAGAAACTGAGAATCAGGATACCGATGAGGAAGCCCAGGTCAGCGAAGCGCGTTACTATGAAGGCTTTCTTCGATGCGGACACTGCCGACGGCTTGATGTAGTAGAAGCCGATGAGCAGGTAGGACGAGGCGCCCACCAGCTCCCAGAAGATGTACATCTGGAAGATGTTGGTGGCCACTACCAGGCCCAGCATCGAGAAGCTGAACAGCGACAGGAAGGCGTAGAAGCGCTGGAAGCCGTGTTCATAGACTCCGTGGTGGTCGCGCATGTAACCCATGCTGTACAGGTGTACCATGAAGGAAATCGTGGTGATCACCACCAGCAGCAGGGCCGAAATCGGGTCAAGCAGGAAGCCGAGCTTGATGGCGAGGCTGTCCGTGAACTGCAGCCAGGTCTGGTTGAAGACCATATACTGCAGGTGTGTGCCGTCGGCGGCCTGGAAAAGCGGGTTGTGGCTGAAGAAATAAACGAACGCCGTGTAGTAGGCCAACACAAGCGTGACGCCCATGCCGAGGCATCCGAGGACGCCGGCGGTGCGGTGGCTGAGCTTCATGCCGACGAGTCCCAGGAACAGGAACATCGCCAGCGGTATGGCCAGAATCAGTAAAGGTATGGTAATGTCCATTGTCTTAGAACTTCATATCGTTAAGTGTACGCACGTCGATGTTCTTGACAGAGCGGTAGATGTTGATGATAATCGCGAGGGCGATTGCCGTCTCGGCGGCGGCGATGGCGATGGCGAAGAGCGTGAAGAACATGCCCTCGAGACTTCCGGGATAAAGGAAGCGGTTGAAGACCACGAAGTTCACGTCCACGGCATTGAGCATCAGCTCCAGGGAGATGAGCATCGCGATCATGTTCTTGCGGGTAATGAAACCGTAGACACCGCACGCGAACATCACCAGCGCCGGAATGAGATAGAAAATTGCTGTGATTTCCATAGTCACGTTAACGTTTGCGGGCAACGACTACGCCGCCGATTATACATGCCAGCAGCAGTACGCTGACGGCCTCGAAAGGCAGCAGGTACTGGCCGTGGCCCGAACCCATCAGGGTCGTGCCTACCGTCGTCATGTCCAGGGCTTCCATTTCGGGCTTGGCGGCCAGGAACAGGGCCAGGCGCTTGCTCAGGAGGGTGAGGCCCACGACGAGGAATGTCAGCGCTCCGGCAAGGAACCCGAGCAGACGGCTCTTGGAGGTAAGGCGCTCGCTGTTGTCGCCGGGCTTGCTGGTAAGCAGGATGGCGAAGACGAAGAGCACAACGATGCCGCCGGCATAGACTGCAATCTGGACGGCTCCGAGGAACTCATAGTCCATCATGAAGTACACAACGGCAGCGGCGAAAAGGGTGAACAGCAGGTAGACGGCGGCGCGGAGAATCTTGCGCGTGGTCACGGCCATCACCGAAAACACTATCATCGACAGGGCGACGATAAAGTACAGTATTATAGTACCGACAGATGCTTCCATTGCAGTTTATTTGTTATCTTCGGGTTTAGGGGACTCAGGCTTTGCGGGAGCCGCGGCGGACTTTTCGCCGTCGGGCTTGGCTGCGGCGGCTTTCGCTGCGGCGGCAGCTGCGGCCTTGGCCTTGGCCTCGGCTATCTTGCGCTCGCGTTCGGCGGCTGCGGCGGCGAGTTCCTCGGGGGTAGGCTCGGGCTCCGGCGGCTCCGGTCGGTTATTGAGCTGCTTGACGAGCTTGTCGCGCGTGAACACTGCCTGCTCGAAGTCGTTGTCGAACTCGATGGCGCCCGTGGGGCAGTTCGTAACGCAGAGCTGGCAGAACGTGCAGCTGCCCAAATCATAGAAATACTTGGAAAGTTTTTTCTTCTTGGTTCCCGCGGGGGTGGTTACCATCTCGGATTCGACGGTGATGGTGCCGTTGGGGCAGGAACGCTCGCACATGCCGCACGCAATGCACTTGTGCTTGCCGTCTTCGCCGTAGACGAAGTGTAGCTCGGCCCTGAAACGCGGGGCGGCGACGCCTTCCTCGCGGTTTTCGGGATAGCACTCTGTGATTTTGGGCGTCACGAATTCTTTGCCGGTGACCGAGAGACCCTTGACAAGGCTCTTGATCCCGTAACCTAATGACGTAAAGTATTCTTTAACACTACCCATTACAAAGGATGATGACTGATTTACTGATTACACGGACGTCAGTCGCGGGCCTGGCCGCCGACAATGTCGAGCAGCTCGGTTGTTATGCCCTGCTGGCGGAGTTTATTATATTCAAGCTGCAGTTGCTCCAGGAGCTTCTGAGCGTTGTCGTTTGCACTTTGCATAGCCATGACGCGGGCGGCCTGCTCGGAGGCGCGGTTCTCGGCGAAGGCGTCCTGCATCTGCGCCAGCAGATACATCGGAAGCACGGTGCTGAAAATCGAGGCTGCGTCCGGCTCGAAAAGATAGGGTCGGCCGCCGGCTGCTCCGGCACTGTCGGC
>USGZ01000008.1 GCA_900554265.1 uncultured Porphyromonadaceae bacterium | reverse complement strand
ACTGCGCAGCGTGGAACTCTTCGACGTCTACGAAGGCGACAAGCTCCCGGCCGGCAAGAAGAGCTACGCCATCAGCATGCTCATCCAGGATCCCGAAAAGACCCTGCAGGACAAGTACATCGACAAGATCATGGGCAAAATCACGGAAACCCTGAAGCGCACTTTCGGCGCCGAATTAAGATAATAATCACACAAACAATAAGATACCACCAATGGGAAGAGCATTTGAATACCGCAAAGCCCGCAAACTCAAACGCTGGGGCAACATGTCGCGTACCTTTACGCGCATAGGCAAGGAAATCACCATCGCCGCCAAAGCCGGTGGCACGGACCCTGCCACCAACCCCCGCCTGCGCGCCCTTATGCAGAACGCCAAGGCCGCCAATATGCCCAAGGATACCGTAGAACGCGCCATCAAGAAGGCTACCGACAAGGCCGCCGGCGACTACAAGGAAATCACCTACGAAGGATACGGCCCCTTCGGCATCGCCATCTTCGTCGAAGCCGCAACGGACAACAACACCCGCACCGTGGCCAACGTGCGCTCCTACTTCAACAAGCACAACGGCTCGCTCGGCACCCAGGGCTCCCTGACCTTCCTTTTCGACCATAAGAGCGTCTTCAAGATCAAGCCCAAGGAGGGCGTTAGCCTCGACGACCTCGAACTCGAAATGATTGACTACGGCGTCGACGACCTCGGCCACGACGAGGACGAGGACGGCAACGAGGAAATCGTGATCTACGGTGCCTTCGAGAGCTACAACGACATTCAGAAGTACCTCGAGGACAATGGCTTCGAGATCATCAGCTCCGAATTCGTCCGCATTCCCAATGATCTCAAGGATGTAACGCCCGAACAGCGCGAGAGCATCAACAAGCTCCTCGAGAAGCTCGAGGAGGACGAGGACGTCCAGAACGTATTCCACAACATGCGCGAAGAGGAGGAAGAGGAATAATCCGCCCTTCCGCTCCCTTTCCTAAAAGCTCACCCGAGGCTGCCGCCCGAACCAGGCGCAGCCTCGGGTTGCTTTTGCTCCAACCGCCCTCCTCAGCCCCTCCCTTCGCTGAAGCTCAGGGCCTGAACAAAAAATTTCGGCCTTTTATTTGCGCTTTCGCTCCGAAGCTTTATCTTTGCAAAGAAGAAAAATTTTTGTTCAAGCAGGCAAGCTTTAGCTTGCCCCAAATCCCGCCCCCTATGAGCAAGCAGCGCCGCGCGCCCTGGCATGACTACAGCAGCCGCTGTATCTATATGATTACCCTCTCGAAAGGGCCGCAGGCGGAATTTTTCGGGAGCCTTTGCGGTAGCTCCGAGGTTCCTTTGGGCGAACCCGGCAGCCCCTTCGTAAAAGCTACCTCAACGGGAAAGGCGATAAAGGAAACCTGCGGAATTTGCAGGAAATCGAACCGGCGGTGCGGGTTCTCCAGTATGCGCTGATGCCCGACCACCTGCATTTCCTGGTCTTCATAGAGAAAGAGCCCCGCTACGACCTGGGAGAGCTCATTGCCCGGTTCAAAGTTGGGGTAAATAAGCGAGGGGTACGACCGGCGTATTCGACAAAGGCTTCAACGACCAGATCCTCAAGACCTCGCGCTCCCTGAAGGAGCTTTTCAACTACCTGAGAACCAATCCATACCGACTGGCGGTAAGGCGCGAGAAGCCGGAATTCTTCAGGCGGATCAACGAGCTGACCATCGGCGACCGCAGATTCCAGGCTTACAGCAACCTGCACCTTCTGGCCAATCCATTCAAGGAGCAGGTGGTGGTCCATCGTGCCGACAGCGCTGCCGAGCGGGAGCGCAAGCGCCAGGAATGGCTCTACAACGCCGCCAACCGCGGAGTGCTGGTCTCTCCCTTCATCTCACCGGCCGAGAAAGCCATACGCGACGAGGCCGATGACCTCGACGGGCGCTTCATTCTCATCACTTCCGAACAGCCCGGCGAGCGCTACAAGCCCTCAGGCCGCAACTTCGCCCTCTGCGAAGCCGGGCGCCTGCTGATGATTTTCTACCCCACCGAAGAAAGCACCCTCTCGCGAAAAACCTGCCGGCAAATGAACGCACTGGTGGCCCAAATCTGCAAAGATTCAGATTCCCTTCGCTAAAGCTCAGGGCTGGCTTCTTCTCCCCCTTCGCTAAAACTCAGGGCTGGAACAAAAAATTTTTTCTTGCTCGCTTCGGACGGCCCCTGCAAAAAATAACCGGGCTCGCGGGGAGACCGGCTATTTTTTTGAAAACCTGGAATGTATATTTTGGCGAAAAACGGGGGTTGACGGGCTTGCGCCGGAGGCGATTTCAGCTTCCGCAAAATTCGGGATTTCTATCCCACCGCAGCTATCTCTGCCGGTCTTTCAGCAGTATAACGCCACGGTGGGTGCTTTTGTTTGCTTTTATCGTTCAGGATGATAGCGGCGGTAGAGGTCTTCGATTACCAGGGAGGACAGACGGAGGCCGAAGGCCGCCGTCAGATGGGCGAAGGTGCCGTTCGGCTGCCTTGCAGCCGCGGCTTCGCCTGCTGTGGAGGGGGCGCCGGGGCTTGCTTGCGGGAGGGGGGATTCGGTAGAGTAGACTACCTGGAATTTGCGGGCGGGGAAGGTGGAGGAGCGGCGGAAGCGGGTGCGGAGGGCGCGGGCGAGGCCGTCGCCGGCGACTTTCCAGAATTCGGCAACGGCGATTTTCGAGGGGTCGATGCGCCGGGCGGCGCCCATGCTGGAATAGAACCCGCAGCGCGGGGCGCTCGAGGGGGCGGTGCAGCGGAGGATGAGGTCGGCCTTGTCGGGGAGGCTGTCGATGGCGTCGATTACGTAATCGTAGCTTTCGACGGCGAAATCCGCAGCCGAAGCCGGGGTATAGCGCGCGGCCAGGGCCTCGACGCGGCAGTCGGGGTTGATCCGGGCTATGCGGCGGCGCAGGACCTCGACCTTGAGCTCGCCGACGGTGTCGGCGAGGGCGGGGAGCTGGCGGTTGATGTTGCTCTCGGCGACGGTATCGGAATCGACGATGGTGATGCGGCCGATACCGGTGCGTGCCAGGGCTTCGACGCACCAGGAGCCGACGCCTCCGACTCCGAATACGAGTATGGAACTGGCCGCCAGGGCGCTCATCATATCGTCGCCGGCCAGCAGGGCCGTGCGCGAGAAGCGCTCAGGGACTATTCGGTCCGGCATGGATGGAATCAGAGCTTTGTGCCGTAGGCGAGGTCGCCGGCATCGCCGAGACCGGGCACGATATACTTGTGCTCGTTGATATCATCGTCGATTACGCCGACCCAGAGTTCGGAATCCTCCGGCATGACGGCCTTCATGTAGTCGACGGCATGGCGCGAGCCGATTACGGAGGCGATATGCACCTTGGCGGGTTTGCCTTTGGTGAGCAGGGCCTTGTAGCTGAGCTCCATAGAGGCACCTGTGGCGAGCATGGGGTCCACCAGGACAAGGGTCTTGCCTTCGAGCGAGGGACTGGCCAGGTATTCGATCATCACGTCGAAATCCTCTCCGCTGCGGTACTTGCGGTAGGCGGATACGAAAGCGTTCTCGGCCTGGTCGAAGTAGCGGAGGAAACCCTGGTGAAAGGGCACGCCGGCACGGAATATGGTTGCCAGCACTACGGGTTCGGCAATGACCTGGCAGTCGGCCTCGACGCCCAACGGGGTAAGCACCTTCTCGTTCTTGTAGCGCAGGGTCTTGCTGATTTCGTAGGCAGTAATCTCGCCGACGCGCTCGAGGTTGCGGCGGAACCGGAGACGGTCGTTCTGGATATTGACGTCGCGCATCTCGCTAAGATACTGGCTCACCAGCGAGGGAGTTTCGGCAAAGTTGTGGATTTTCATCTTATAAAGTGCTTTATGAGCTATAACAGAATTCAGGGCCGTATTGTTAGGGGGCGTCCGAGGACGGAGAGCATTGACGATTCCAGTCGCGGGAGCACGGCCAGGCGCAGCCTTGGGTCCGAGGAAGGCGCATCGGCGCCGGCGACTTTGACTCCGGCTTCCTCAAGGGCGGTGCGGACGGCACGCAGGGCGATGTTCGGTGTATTGTTGATGTGGCTCAGATGGCAGAGGAACACGCTGCGGAGGCGTCCGGCGGCAGCGACGGATGCAAGATAGCGGGCGGTGTCGTCGTTGCCCATATGGCCGATAGTGGAGGCTATGCGGGCCTTGAGGCGCTCGGGATAGGGACCGTTGCGGAGCATTTCGGCGTCGTAGTCGGCCTCGATCATCAGGTGGTCGGCCTGGCGGACATAGAAGTCCATACGTGAGGTAACGGTGCCGGTATCTGTGGCGAGCACGAAGGTGGTGTCCAGACCCTGGATGCAGAATCCGGAATTGTCGGTTCCGTCGTGGCTGGTCTCGAAGGCGGTTATGGTGAAGGGACCTACCTTGAAGGGGAATTCCTTGTAAATGGGCTGGTGGTAGTCGTTGATGCGGCGGCTGATACTGTGGCGGCGCAGGAGTCCGTTCATGGCCTTCGGGGTTGCATATATCTTCATATGCTTGAAGCGGCGCAGGATGGCGTAGGCGAAGCGGACGTGGTCGCTGTGGTCGTGGGTGAGGAGAATTCCGGCGATGGAGAGGGGATTGATGGAGTTGGAGGCCAGTTCGGCCATCAGGGTGTTGTTGTCGACACCGGCGTCGAGGAGTAGACCGCAGGAGGGGGTTCCTATATAGGCGCAGTTTCCGCTGCTGCCGCTGCCGATGCTGATGAAGCGCAGCTGCTCTGGGCGGCTCACGGCCTCGTCGGTCAAGGGAGCCAGAGGCGCGGCGGTATCGCCTTCGTCGGCGATGGCGAAGAGGTCCGGATTGTTGCGCATGAAGGCTTCGCGCTGCAGCTTCTGTCGGCGTCGGGTCATAGGCTTCAGCTGTAGAGGAGGAAAATCGCGGGCACCTTGGGAATTGCGGCCTTTGCGGCCTTCCAGGCGGCGATGCTTCTGGTTATGATACTCTGGTTCTCGCCGGTAATGTCGACGGCCACGCACAGGAGCATATCCGCCGGCAAGGCGGCTGTGAGGTCCTGGAGGAGCTTCTGGTTGCGGTAGGGTGTCTCGATGAAAATCTGCGTGGTGCGGTGGCGCCGGATTTCGGATTCCATGCCGCGGAATGCGGCGGAGCGGGCGCGGGCATCGACGGGCAGATAGCCGCGGAAGGTGAAGCTCTGGCCGTTGAAACCGCTGGCCATGAGCGACATCAAGATGCTGGAGGGCCCGACCAGGGGAAGGACCTCGAGCCCACGGCGCTGGGCGGCGGCGACGAGGTCGGCTCCCGGATCGGCCACGGCGGGGCATCCGGCTTCACTGATTACGCCTATGTCGAAGCCCTCGAGGGCGGGACGCAGCATGGCGTCGACCTCCTCCGGGGCGGTATGCTCGTTGAGAACCTCGAAATGCAGGGAATCGATGTCGATGCCGCGGTCGCAGGCCTTGATGAAGCGGCGGGCGGTGCGGAGCTCTTCGACGACGAAATAGCGCACCGTGCGCAGCAGCTCGACATTGCGGCGCGGCAGTACATTGTCAGGAGCTCCCGGCGCCAGAAAGGACGGGAACAGAATAATTCGACCGTAGCTCATGTTCCGGATGCAAAGATACAAAAAATCCCGCAACGCCGGTCGGCGCGCGGGATTTTTATGGGTTTCGGAGTCGTTCGGGGCGCGGGTCAGCGCACGTCCAGGAGTTCTACGTCGAAGACGAGCATCTCGCTGGGAGCGATGCCGCCGGCCTCGTTGCCTTCGGGACCGTAGGCGAGACGACCGGGGATGTAGAGGGTAGCCTTGCCGCCCTTTCCGAGCAGACGGATGCCTTCGCTGAAGCCGGGCACAGTGCCGCGGAGGTTGAAGGTAGCGCCCTCGTCGCTGCTGGAGTCGAACTCGGTGCCGTTGATATGGCGGCCGGTGTACCTGACGCGAACGGTGCTGCCTTCGGAGGGCTTGACGGCCTGGTCGCCGGCCTCGACAATCTTATAGCTCAGACCCGTTGAGGAAGTCTGGATTTCGGGGTCCTCGGACTTGACGCGGTTGATGTACTCGTTGGCGACGCGCACCTGCTGCTGGCTTTCGGGCGACTGCTCGAGTTCGGCGAGGCGAGCCTGGCGTGCGGCGTCGCGTGCGGACTGGTAATACTCGGTGAGCTGGCTGCCGTACTGGTTGATTTCGTTATAGGTGATGGAGTCCATGGTGAAGGCCTTACGGAAGCCTTCGGCCATAGCATCGCGGCTCAGGACGATGCCCTCGCTCTCGATGTTCTGCTGGCCCTGGATGAGGCGCATGGCGGACATAGCGCCCTGGACCTGCGCCTCGCTCTTGACGTTGGCCATGATATACTGGAAGGCATTCATGAACTCGACCTTCTGCTCAGGTGTGAGGTTGGCGGTCTGCTGGTTCATGTTTGCACCACCGAACAGGCCGAAGGCCTCGGAGAGGGAATCGTTGGGAGCGGTGGCGGCGCTGTCGGCGCCTTCGTTCTTGTTGCAGGAAACGGCAACGACTGCCAGCATGGCGAGCGCGCCGAAAAGAATTTTCTTCATACTATTGTTGTGCTTGGTTTATGTCGATGACTTGGATTGTGAACTCCAGGGGAGTGTCCGGGGGAATCACACCGCCTGCACCGCGGCTTCCGTAGGCGAGGGCGGAGGGAATCGAAAGGCGGTACATGCCGCCCTTGCTCATATGGCCGAGTCCGAGGGTCATGCCGCGGACGAGCCCGGAGGCCTGGGACACCAGGGGCCTGTTCTCGGCGAAGGAATCGTCGAATACCTTGCCCGAGGGCAGACGGCCGGTGTAGTTGAATGTAACGGTATCCGTCGGCTGGACGGCCGGACCTTCGCCGGGCCGGAGAACTTCGAGAATCACGCCGTCGCCGATATCCTCGGCTCCGGGACGTGCGACCGCGGAGGCCAGGAACTGAGCCTCACGCTGCAGCGACATGCGTCCGGCAGCTTCCGTAAGGATAGTTCCGGAATTGGCATGCGCCACTTCGTCGTAGGGCATGCCGACGCGCTCGCGGACCAGTGCGATGACCTGGGCGGAGTCGATTTCGAGGCCCATGTCGCGCAGGTTTTCGAAAACCATTCCCACGCCGCGGTTGATGTTCGAGGAAATGAACACGGCGGCGGCAGCGGTAATGCTGTCCGGCTGCTCCGGAGCCTGGAGGGCCTGCGAAGTCTGGGCGAAAGCACCCGCGGCGCCGCTGAGCAGGGCGGCGACGAGGGCGATATTACGGAAAAGCTTCATCGTGGAAAAAGCGCTTATTCGGCTACTTTGATGAGGGTAACGTCGAAGAGCAGGGTCTGGTTGGGACCGATGCCGGGAACACCCTGGGCGCCGTAGGCCAGGCCGGAGGGTATGAACAGACGCCACTTGTCGCCTTCCTTCATGAGCTGCAGAGCCTCGACCCATCCGGGAATGACCTGGTTGACGGCAAATGTGGCGGGTTCGCCGCGCTCCTCGCTGGAGTCGAATACGGTGCCGTCGATGAGCTTGCCGGTGTAGTGGACGGTTACCTGGTCGGTAGCCTTGGGCGACTTTCCGCTGCCGGATTCGAGGACTTCGTACTGGAGCCCCGAGGGGAGGGTGCTGACTTCGGCGCGCTTGCCGTTCTGCAGGAGGAATTCCTCGCCGGCGCGCGCATTGATGTCGGCCATTCTGGCGGCTTCTTCCTGCTGCTTTTTCTGAAGTTCCATAAAGAATTCATTTACGGTCTTCTTTGCTTCCTCGGAGGACATCTTCAGAGTCTGACCGTAGAATACGGCGGCCACGGCGTCGGCGAAATCCTGGATTTTCAGTTCGGTGATGCCGGCTGCACGGAAGTTATAGCCGATGCTGATGCCGAGCGCGTAGCTCAGGCGGTCGAAATCAATTACTTCAGTTTTCATGTCAGTTATTTTCTTGCAAGATGCAAATATACGAATTTTTACTCGTTGGTTAAACGCCAGCGAGGTTAAAATGTTTTACGCCAAGGATAATGAGCTGAGAATCAAGAAATCATATATCCTATTCCGGAGCGGGAATAAATCCTGTCGGCCATCGAGCCGAGCTTTTTGCGCAGACTGGATATATTTGTGTCGACGATACGCTCGTTTCCGGCTGCGGCAGCCTCGTCGCCCCACACGCTGCGGTGGATGTCGGTGCGGGAAACGTACATATTCTTGTTCTTGAGCAGGAGGGCCAGAATGGCGAATTCGGTTCGGCTCAGGGTCACGGGAAGACCATCGACAGAAACGGACTGGGCGTCCATGTCGACGGAAAGCGTTCCGAGCTCAATGCGGGCATCGACAGAGGCGCTGCCGGAACGGCGGGAACGACGGCGCAGGACACTCTTTACGCGCGCCACCATCTCGCGCAGGGAGAAGGGCTTTACGATATAGTCGTCGGCTCCGGCGTCGAGGGCATCGATAATCATGCGCTCGCGGTCGTTGACGGAGTAGAGGATTATGCCGATGTGCTCCGTGCGGTAGTCGTCGCGCAGGTCGTAGACCAGGTCGAGACCGGAATACTCCTCGAGCATTGAATCGGCAATCACCAGACACACCTCGGAAAGCGCCGAACGGTCGACTTCCGAAGCGTGCAGCAGACGCGTCACTCCATAGCCCTGACTGCCGAGATTAACTTTGAGCAAGTCCGCTACATTGTCGTCGCTGTCTACTATCAAAATGGTGCCAAATGTACTACTCTGGGGCATATGACGGCTTTAAGCGATGGCAAATATGTCGAAAAATAATGAGATATAATATAGCGTAACCGATTTGTATCTTTTTTGTTCACGAAATTTTACAAAAAATCAGTTAAAAAGCCCTCTGTAGGTATATACAGAGGGCTTTTGGGGTCAAAAAAAAGGTTCGGATTCGTAATTCTTTCAGCGGAGAGCGGGCGAAGAAGCGGCGAAGAGGCGGCCCGAACTTTCCGAAGGGCCGGCGCGAGCTCGCGTCGGAACAGGACTGGCTTTCAGCCGGGCGCCGGCGCTAATTTGCGCCGGAACGGGGCGGGCCTTTCAGGCCGGGTGACGAGTGAAATCGTCGCGCAGGGTATCGACCACGTTGATGATATAGTCGCCGGTCTTCTCGAGGTCGCCTACGATGTCCATGTAGTATATGCCGGCCTGGTACTCGTAGTGCTTGTCGTGGATGTTGCCTACGTTGGCACTGCGCAGCTGGTTGCGGAAGTTGTTTATCTCGCGCTCCTTGTTGTAGGACTCGATGAGCTTCTTCTCGGAAACATCCTCGATGTTCTTGAGCTGAGCTACCATGATGTTCATGGCGTCGCGTACATAGACGTACATCTGGTCGAGGTTGTCGTAGATTTCCTGGTTGAAGTCGACGGCTGCCTCGATCTTGCGGTTCAGAATCTTGCCTACGCCCATGCAGCAGTCGGCGATGCTCTCGATTTCGCTTATGATATTGAGCATGGCGGCAATCTTGAGCTTTGTCTGGTAGGCCAGCCGGCCTTCGGTAATGCGGTTGAGGTAGTGGGCGATTTCGACCTCCATGCGGTCCGAGATGTCCTCGTACTTCTCAAGGCGCGAATAGAGGTTGTTGTACTCCGTGGTCTTGGGCTTTGTGTGGATGAGGTTGCGGGCCATGTCCATCATGCGGCCGACTCGCTCGGCGTAAACGCTGATTTCCTTCTCGGCCAGAGTGATGTTGAGCTCGGCGGCGCCCATGAGACCGCGGGAGATGAACTTGAGGGTGAATTCCTCGTCGTCGCGGTTCTTGGAGGGCACGAGCCACTCGACAATCTTGACGTACAGGCCCGTGAGCCATATCATTATGGTTACGTTGACGAGGTTGAAGGTGGTGTGGAAGAGCGAGAGGCCGAAGGAAACGCTCATCTGCATGGCGGCGATTTTAGTCAGGACCTCGTGGTCGGCAGGCAGAGAGCCGTCGAAGAGATGGTCGTAGAGGTCGGGGCTCTCGGCCTGTATCTGATTTACGAAGGCGAAGAGTTCGTTGGGGTCGCCCTGGCCTATGAGTTCGGTGAGCCATGCGTTCATGTCCGCGAAAGGCAGGAACACGACCAGGCACCAGATTGTGCCGAGGAGGTTGAAGAGGAGGTGTCCCATGGCGGTACGCTTGGCGGCGACGTTACCGCTGAGGGAGGCCAGGATCGGCGTTATCGTAGTGCCTATATTGGAACCGAGCACCAGGGCGCAGGCCAGGTCGAATGAAATCCAGCCCTTGCTGCACATAATCAGGGTGATTGCGAAAGTAGCGGCGGAACTCTGGATAACGGCGGTAATGACAAGGCCTACGGCGCAGAAAATCAGCACGCTGCCTATGCCCATCGAGGTGTACTGCTGAAGGAAGGCGAACATCTCGGGATTGCTCTGCAGGTCCGGGACGTAGTCGCTGATCATATTCAGGCCCATGAACAGCAGCGAGAAGCCCAGAAGGAACTCGCCGATGCTCTTGGTCCGGCTCTTGTTTGTGAACAGGAGCACCACGGCCAGGCCGATAAGAGGAATTATGAAGGCGGATATATTGACCTTGAAACCGAAAATCGCGATAACCCACGCGGTGAATGTTGTGCCGACGTTCGCACCCATAATCACGGCCATGGACTGCGCCAGGTTCATAAGACCGGCGTTCACGAAGCTTACAACCATCACCGTCGATGCCGATGAGCTCTGAATCAGCGCAGTAATCAGGAATCCGGTTAACAGACCCGTGAAGCGGTTTCGGGTCATAGCCTGGAGAATATTGCGCAAGCGGTCGCCGGCCGCTTTCTGGAGACCTTCGCTCATCACCTTCATGCCGTAGAGGAACAGGCCGACGGCACCGAGGAGGCCAAGGAAATCTAAGATACTGTAGTTCATTGCAAGCTCAGTGGTTTGTGCCGCAAAATTAATAATAAAAGCACAAAGCACAAAGCGCACCCGCGTTTTTCCGGGTTTTTCCGCAAGATAAATCTTGCGGGCCTGAACAAAAAGCTGCTCCGCAGCTGGCTATTCTTTTTCCGCAAGAAAAATCTTGCGGCCTGGACAAAAAGCTGCTCCGCAGCTGACTTCAGACAGAGGGGGCCGGGGTTGGGGAATAATGGGCGGCGAGGGCGGCGAGGATGCGGCGCATGGCGCGGACTACGGCAGGGTATGGAGCCGGCGAATCGGAGACATAGACGAAGGCCAGGTCCAGGCGTATTCCGGCCGGCAGGGGGAATTCGGCCCGGTTGAGGCGGAAGGCATCGCGTATGCGACGGCGCATGAGCACGCGGTCGACAGCGTGGCGCAGGCGCTTCTTGGGCACGCTGATGAGGAAGGCCACGGGGGCGTCGCTGTGGCGGCGGGGATTATTGCGGGCCACGGCGCGCAGCGGGTAGGCAAGGCGCGAAAAATCAGCTCCGCCGCGGCCAAAGAGCTGTTCGATGGCCACAACGGAGCAAAGTTTCTCCTTTTTGTACAGCGGAAATTCTTTCACGGCTGCGCGGGGATATGGTTCTTACGGCTGCGGGGGAAAGTCCCGGAATCAGCCGGCTTTCTGACGGGTGAGGTAGAGGTCGATGGCTGCGGGCATGGAAGAAGCCTCGGGCGAGGGGGCCTCGATATCCAGGCGCAGTCCGGCGTCGGCGACGCTCTTTGCGGTAGCGGCTCCGAAGGCGGCGATGAGCATATCGCCCTGCTTGAAATCCGGGAAGTTCTTCAGCAGGCTCTGTATGCCCTGGGGGCTGAAGAAAACGAGCATATCGTAGTCGATGGGTTCGCCGTCGGTGAAATCGTTGCTGACGGTGCGGTAGAACACGGCGCTGGTGAAGTCGAGCTTGTTCTCGGTAAGGAGCGCGGCATCGGCTCCGCTGCTGACGTCGCTTACTGCAAGGAGGTATTTCTCGGTCTTGTGCTTGAGCATTGCCGGAATGAGGTCAGCGAGTTTACCGGTCTTGGAGGCGAAAATCTTACGTTTGCGGTAAACGATATACTTCTGGAGATAATTGGCTATGCTTTCGCTGGTGCAAAAATACTTGAAGGTTACGGGAATGGTGATTCTCATTTCCTCACAGAGGCGGAAGAAATTATCCACAGCGGTCTTAGCGGTGAAAATCACGGCCGTAAACTCGGCGATGTTCACCTTCTGCTGGCGAAAATCCTTAGCGGAGATCCCCTCGACTTTAATGAAAGGCCGGAAAACGATTTCGGCGCCATGCTTTGCGGCAAGGTCGAAATAAGGAGATTTTTCCGAAGTCGGCTGGGGCTGGGATACTAATATCTTGTTTACTTTCACACTTATAAGCTTAAGGGGCGACGGGGAGATAGGCAACAAGTCTACGGACGATACCCAGGACTGCCATCGCCGGTATGATTTCCAGGGTGCAAAGGTACAAAAAAAAGTAAAGCAAACTTCTAAAACCGCGGTAAAAAATCCTAAAACCCTTGCTTATGAATAACAATCTGGCCGATATATATATAATTGCGGCAAAAAACGTTAAGAAAACGTGCCATTGTGGCATACAGACCATCAGGAGCCCGACGGGCATCAGGAGCAGACCGGCCAGAGCCTGCGAACCCATGAATGAGTCTACCCACCTGCGGCGGCCTTCGGCGCCGGTGAAGGAGTAGCCTACCAGGGAAAAGACGGATATCTGAAATACATAATAGGCGCCCAGGACGGCAATTGCGGTGAGGGCGCCGCGCAGCGACGGCAGTACCGGCACGCCGGCGCCGAGATAGAGTGTCACGCCTCCGAAAACCACGAACACCAGGGCCAGCAGCATAGCCGCCGGGGTAAGGCTACCGGGAGGGACGTCGGCAGACGAGGATCGGGCCGCCAGGGAGGCGAAGA
>USGZ01000007.1 GCA_900554265.1 uncultured Porphyromonadaceae bacterium | reverse complement strand
TCGCCGGCGTACACTCCGGCGACGCCACCATCCAGTTCCCGCCGCAGAAACTCTACGTCGAGACCATGCGCCGCATCAAGAAAATCTCGGCCAAAATAGCCGCGGCGCTGGAAATCTCCGGCCCCTTCAATATCCAGTTCCTTGCCAAGAACAACGATATCAAGGTAATCGAGTGCAACCTCCGCGCCAGCCGCAGTTTCCCCTTCGTCAGCAAAATTCTCAAGATAAACTTCATCGACCTGGCCACGCGCATCATGCTCGGCATGGATGCGCCGAAGCCCGAGAAGAGCACCTTCGACCTGGATTACGTCGGTGTCAAGGCCAGCCAGTTCAGCTTCTCGCGCCTTGGGGGCGCCGACCCCGTCCTGGGCGTCGACATGGCCTCGACGGGCGAAGTCGCCTGTATCGGCGACGATACCAACGAGGCTATCCTCAAGAGCCTGCTGGCCGTAGGCGTGCGCATTCCGAAGAAGGCCGTGCTGCTCAGCACCGGCTCCGCCAAGCAGAAAGCCGACATGCTCGACGCCGCGCATATGCTCCACAAGGCCGGCCTGACCATCTACGCAACCGGCGGTACCTGCCAGTTCCTCCACGACAACGGCATCCCCGCAATCCGCGTCTACTGGCCCAGCACCCCGGACCAGCATCCGCAGGCCCTGGAGCTGCTCCACAGCCACGAAATCGACCTGGTAGTGAACATGCCCAAGAATTTCACCGGCACGGAGCTCAGCAACGGCCGCAAAATCCGTCGCGCAGCCATCGACCTGAACATCCCGCTGCTGACGAACTCGCAGCTGGCTTCGGCCTTCATCCGCGCCTTCACCACCCTGCCCCTCGACTCCCTGGAAATCAAATCCTGGCAGGAATATTGATGATTTTAAGCCGGGAATAATGCGTTAACATCTTTTAAATATCGCCTGAACACATCACCGAGGGCGATGTTTAAAGATTTAAAACGTTGACTTAAAATATATTAAACAGCAGACAGGGTGATTGGGCAAATAAACTGCCCAAAAAGTATGCCCTATAACATATGAAATAATTTGGCGGCACGGATTAAAAGCCCCAACTTTGTACCGCAAACCTAAAACAATCTTTTTTACCTTAGAAATTGTACCTATTGGAAACCCATAAGAAGGAACTCTGAGAAGAGTTCCTTTTTATGCTTTATAGGGCCGGGAAAACGTGCGCGGAAGCGCCCTGGGCCTTCCGGGTAATCCTGATCCAAGCCCCCAATCACTCACGATTAATCCCGGCTATTCCCGATTAATCAAGATTAATCTCGGAAAATCCCGATTGATCTCGACCTGAACCTCATTCTCTCCCGATAAATCGGGATTATACATATTGCGCCGGTTCCGGCGCAAAAAAACCCGGGACGGCGGCGATGCTTGCGGGCATCGGGGCCGTCCCGGGGTTTTCGTAATTATGGGTGCGGGTTAGAGTCCGCGGCCGTGGCAGTTCTTGAACTTCTTGCCGGAGCCGCAGGGGCAGGGATCGTTGCGGCCTACACGCGGCGCGGCCTTGGCGGGCATGGGCTTCTGTGCGGCATGGCTGGCACCGGCGCCGGCGGCGCGGTTCTCGGCCTCGCCGGGGAGTTCGGCCTTGCTCTCGCGGTAGTTCTGGCGAACGGGCATCTCGGCCTTGGTCTCCTTCAGCTGGGGAGCGGGACGCGTGGCGTTGTCCTCGGGAGCGGCCTGGTTGGCGGGTGCCTGGCGTACGTTGATCTGCCCGCGCATCAGGGCGCTGGAAATCTTGGTGTTCATCTCGTTGAGCATGCGCTCGAACAGATGGAAGGATTCGACCTTATAGATTACCAGGGGGTCTTTCTGCTCATAGGCGGCGTTCTGTACGCTCTGGCGCAACTGGTCGAGTTCGCGCAGGTGCTCCTTCCAGAGTTCGTCGATGGTAACGAGCATTATGGCCTTGTGCCATTCCTTGATGATGTTGCGGCACTCGGTAGCCACGGACTCGCGCAGGTCCACGCGGATGTTGAACACTCGCTTGCCCTCGGTAATCGGCACGAGTACGAGGCCGTTGTAGTCGGTATTGGCGGCCATGTCCGAGAGAATCGGCAGGGCCACCTCGCGGATGCGGTCGCTCTTGCGGTTGAAGCCTTCGATAACGGCATCGTGGAGGGCGTTGATTTTGTCCTCGCGCTCCATATCCGTGTATTCCTTCTCGGTGAAAGGTGCCTCAATCGCGAGCGTGCGGAAGATTTCCGTGCAGAGGTCGGGATAGTCGGTCGGAGCCTCGTGGGTGAGGATGATGTTCTCCACTACGTCGTAGAGGATGTTCATGATGTCGACACCGATTCTCTCGCCCATCACGGCGTGGCGGCGCAGGTTGTAGATGTAGTTACGCTGCTTGTTCATCACGTCGTCGAACTCGAGCAGACGCTTGCGGATGCCGAAGTTGTTCTCCTCAACGCGTTTCTGAGCCTTTTCGATGGCGCTGTCGACCAGCGAGCTCTCGATCATGTCGTCCTCGTCGGCGCGGAGCATCTTCATGACCTTGTCGCTGGCGAACATACGCATCAGCGGATCTTCGAACGACACGAAGAAGACGGATGAACCCGGGTCGCCCTGACGGCCGGAACGGCCTCGCAGCTGGCGGTCGACGCGGCGGGACTCGTGGCGTTCGGTACCGATGATTGCCAGACCGCCGGCGTCGCGCACCTCGGGGGTGAGCTTGATGTCCGTACCGCGGCCTGCCATGTTGGTGGCAATGGTGACGGCGCCCTTGCGGCCGGCGAGGGCAACGACCTCGGCCTCCTTCTGATGCAGCTTGGCGTTCAGCACCTGGTGAGGCATCTTGCGCAGCTGAAGCATTCGGCTGAGGAGGTCGGAAATCTCGACGCTGGTGGTACCGACAAGTACGGGCCGGCCCTGTTCGACGAGTTTGACCACTTCCTCGATCACGGCCTTGTACTTGGCTTTCTTGGTAAAGTAGACGCGGTCGTTCATGTCGATGCGCTTCACCGGGCGATTGGTCGGGATGGTCACGACGTCGAGCTTGTAGATGTCCCAGAACTCGCCGGCCTCGGTGATGGCCGTACCGGTCATGCCGGCGAGCTTATGATACATGCGGAAATAGTTCTGAAGGGTGATGGTGGCGAAGGTCTGGGTGGCGGCTTCGACCTTGACGCCTTCCTTGGCCTCGATAGCCTGGTGGAGACCGTCGCTGTAGCGGCGTCCCTCCATGATACGGCCGGTCTGCTCGTCGACAATCTTGATCTTGTTGTCGTCGATCACATACTCTACGTCCTTGCTGAAGAGGGTGTAGGCCTTGAGCAGCTGGTTGACGGTATGTACACGCTCGGCCTTGACGGCATAGTCGGCCATGGCGGCGTCCTTGAGTTCCTGGCGTTCCTGCGGGTCGGGCACATGCTCCAGCTCGCTGAGCTTGGCGGCGATGTCGGGTAGCACGAAGAAGTCGGGGTCCTGCGAGGAGCCGGTGAGTTCGTCGATGCCCTTGTCCGTAAGCTCGACGGAGCGGTTCTTCTCGTCGATGATGAAGTAAAGCGGGTCGGTGATGACGGGCATCTTCTCGGCGTTGTTCTGGATATACTCGGCCTCGGTCTTGAGCAGGACCTCGTTCATATTGCCCTGGCTGAGGAAGCGGATGAGGGCGCGGTCCTTGGGCAGGCCCTTGAAGGCACGGTACAGCAGCACGGCGCCTTCCTCCTGCTCCTTCTTGTCCTCGGACTCGAGTTTGGTCTTGGCCTTGATGAGGGTATCGGAAACCAGACGCTGCTGGGCGCGGACAACCTTCTCGACATTGCCCTTGAACTCGTCGAACATCTGGTCGTCGCCCTTGGCAACGGGACCGGAGATAATCAGAGGCGTACGGGCGTCGTCTATGAGCACGGAGTCGACCTCGTCGACGATGGCGTAGTAGTGCTTGCGCTGAACCAGGTCCTCGGGACGCATGGCCATGTTGTCGCGCAGGTAGTCGAAGCCGAACTCGTTGTTGGTGCCGTAGGTGATATCGCAGTTGTAGGCCTTGCGGCGTCCGGGGCTGTTGGGCTCGTGCTTGTCGATGCAGTCGACGCTCGCGCCGTGGAACATATACAGCGGACCCATCCACTCGGAGTCGCGCTTGGCCAGGTAGTCGTTGACGGTAACGACGTGGACGCCCTTGCGGCTCAGAGAGCGCAGGAATACCGGCAGGGTGGCGACGAGGGTCTTGCCCTCGCCGGTGGCCATTTCGGCGATTTTGCCCTGATGGAGCACGATGCCGCCGATGAGCTGTACGTCGTAGTGCTTCATGTCCCAGACAATCTCGTTGCCGCCGGCCATCCAGCGATTCTTCCAGATGGCCTTGTTGCCCTCGATGGTCACGAAGGGATGGCCCGTGCCGGCGAGTTCGCGGTCGAAGTCGGTGGCGGTGACCTCGAGGGTCTCGCTGGCGGCGAAGCGGCCGGCGGTCTCGCGCATTACGGCGAATACCACGGGCAGGTGTTTGTTGAGCTGCTCCTCGAGGATGTCGAGGATTTTCTTCTCGGCGGCGTCGATCTTGTCCCAGTAGGGCTTGCGCTCGTCGAAAGGCAGGCCCTCCAGCTCGGAACGGAGCTGGACAACTTCCTTTTCCTTCTCGGAGGTAGCCTCGGCTATTTCGGCGCGGACCTTGTCGATTTCGGCGCGCAGGCCGTCGAGGTCCAGCTCGGCGATACGCGGCATCTCGGCCTTGATTTTTTCAAGAACGGGACGCAGGGCCTTGAGGTCGCGCGTGCTCTTGTCGCCGAAGATTGTTTTTATAATGGATGATAAAGACATTATATTTGAGGTGTTTCGTTACTAATTAAACTTTCGCAGGCCGCTGGTATCGGATGGCTTGCGGAATTTCAGTCGCTGAGTCGGTTGAGCCTCAGAGAGGCCTCGACGGCACCGTTGGGCGACCTGATTCTCAGCAGACGCGTAACGGTCGGGGCGATGCGGCGCACGTCGACGGGCGTGTCGATGCGCCGGGCCTCGAGTTCGGGGGAATAGATGAATACCGGCGCTGTGGTGGCCACGGCGCGGCGTACGTAGTGCGGCGCGCCCTCGGCCTGGGTCTGCATGCCGGCAAAGTCGTCGATTATCTCGTAGCCGGGGGCGACGGTCAGGGTGACGTCCGGCGCCGTGCTGACCACGGTGTTGCGGCGCAGGGCGTCGGCATTCTCGCCGGCGGTACCCGCATAGATGGCGTCGGAGGTATAGACGCGGTCGACGCCCGTCATGCGCGCCAGGAACTGTGCCGTCTCGGAGCGCACCTGGGCGCCGTCGAGGCCCTTGTCCTTGAGCTCGCGGTTGTTGAGGTAGACCTTGCCGCCGCGGAAGGCGCTGACGTAGTCGCCGTTGCCGTGCAGGGCCATCAGGTAGATATTCAGCAGGCTGGCGGCGCGGCGCGTAGAGAACTCGCCGTAAGGGATGTTCCACTTCTCGTCGTCGCGGGCGGAATAGGGGCGCGCGGGAGTTCCGGCGAGGTATATCAGCGTGTGGTTGAGTCCTACCGTGCGGTCGACGGTCTGGAAAAGCTGCTCAAGGTCATCGTCCAGGCGCAGGTAGGCGTCGTACTGCTCGGGGCGCTTGTCGGCATTGCGGCCGTAGGCGTAAGGCGTCAGCGTATAGCCGATATTCAGCACGTCGATGCCTTCCTCATGCGCGCCGATATGGTTGTTCTTAAGCAATTCGCCGGCCACGGCGGTCACCTCGCGGTTGGCCAGGGGACTCTGAAGGAACATTTCCATCCGCTTTGGATTCGAGCGCTGGAAAACATAGCGGAAGGGATAGCGCGTAAGGTGCTCCGGGAGCATGGAATACAGCTCCGGGCCTCCCTTGGGGGCCCAGCTCATGGTATCCATGCGCGCGGTAAGGGGTTCGCGGCGGTTGCGTGTGGCTATGCCCGTAGGCATGTCGCGATAAAAAGCTGTCGAAGCCCAGTTGGCTGTCGCCGGATCTATCCAGAGGGCCGAGTTGGCGCTGTGGCCGCCGAGGGCGAGGGCCTGGCCTGGCGTCGAGGCCACGGCGTAGACTACGCTGATGCCGCTGCCGGCAATGCGGGCCTCGTCGCTGATGGTGCTCACGCGCAGCGCTTTAGGCGAATATGTATCGTTGGTGAAGTTGCCCAGGGCCTGCGGGTCGGCGAAGACGTGGCTGTAGAGCATCTTCTCGCGGTCGTAGCGGAGCTCGGAGTCGATGCCGGTCAGGGCGGGATGGGCGCCGGTCACGAGCGTCGCCGTGGCCGCCGTGGCGTCAAGGCTGGTGCCGTAGTCGGCGAAAGGCAGGTAGACGCCCTTGTCGGCGAGCATGCGGAAGCCGCCGTCGCCGAGCCGGTCGCGAAGCTGCTCGAGGCAGTTCTCGTCAAGACCTTCGACGACGATGCCGAGCAGGAGCCGGTACTGCGGCGCTTCGGCACGGACGCTGAGGTTCATGCCTGCCAGCGAGGCCGTTATGGCCGCGATGAGCACACGTTTCAGGACCGAGGGCGCAAGTATGTCGTGTTTGAATTCCACTTTTTTCTAAGGACGTAAAGCGCAGTGGCGGAGCACAATATATCCGCGGCGACAAGGGGCACGAAGGCCGTGTTGCCGCTCTGCGGAATCCATGGCCAGGCCACCGCAAAAGCAATTACGGCTACAAAGTTAATAAATTGATAGCAGATAAGCACGTTTTTAGCGCTTTTTATCCAAATCGCTACCGCCCCAATAAGGCAGAAGGGGTTCAGCCAGGCGTACTGCCAGTTGGGCGATGTAGCCTCGTGGACGCTGACGAATATCAGGAAGGTCAGCAGGCAGCCGCCGAGGCCGAGCAGCCCGAAGAAGGCGCTCTGGAACCAGCGCGTCAGCCGCCGCCGGCGCACGTCGCGCACGCAGACCAGCGCCGCCAGCACGAACAGAGCCCAGCCGGCGGCATCAGGAGTGAGATACCAGGGGGTGGGGCCGGCGGTAGGATTGTGCTCCTCCAGCAGCGTCACAGTGCCGGCGGCAACGGGCGTGGCGCCCAGCATCGGGCTGAGTTCCGCCGGAGCGAAGGCGGCCTCGCGGGTCGTTATAGGGCGGTCGATACCGCTACCGAGGGCAAGGTCGATGCCGAACTGGTACCATGGATAGTTGCGGTGGTAGCGGCGCATTATCGAGCGGAAGGTCATCGGCGAGCCGGAGCTCTCGTGCGGGCCGGGAGGAAGAATCAGGCTGTCGCCGTAGGCGAGTTCGACGGCCCGAAGGGGGCGCGTGGCGCAATTGTCGAGCACGTAATTATAGCGGTAGACGCGGTGCTCGGGCGATACGTCGCGGCTCAGGCGCGCCAGCAGCCGCCGGTGTGCCAGACTGTCGAGTTCCAGGCGCGTGGCCTCGATATGCCGCCCGGAGTTGACATAGCTCAGCAGGAATGGACGCAAGGGATATTCGACGGCCATATAGTCCGTCTCGCCCTTGGTGAAACGCCAGATGAAGTTCGGCGCGTTGAAGTCGTAGACGCCGTAGTTGTAGGCAAGGCCGCGGCCGTCGGGATAGACCACGGCGATGGCGGCGTGGCCCTCGAGCTCGTAAACCTCACGCCCCGGGCCTATGGTGACGAACCATACCGAGGTGTCGCGCGGAATCCAGAAATCGGCGGCCGTGAGTTCGGCAGTCGCGCCGGCATTCCAGGCGCAGAGGAGTGTAAGCAGGGTCAGCAGCCTGAACAGCAGCGCTTTCATTGGATTCCGACGAGTTTGTGCGTCTGCAGCGACAGGCGCCAGCGGGGATGGCTCATTATATATTCGATTGTCTGGCGGACGTTCAGCCCCGAGCAAGGTTGCAGGAAGAGGTTCCGCACGCCCAGGCGCTCAACGAAGTCGTCGGCAATCGCCTCGACGTCCTGATTCTGAAATACGATTTTCAGCTCGTCGGCGCGGTCGATGGCCAGGGGCGGGTCCTTGGGCGAGCAGGTCACCCAGTCGACGCCCTCGGGCACCGGCAGGGTACCGTTGGTCTCTATATGGATGTAGAACCCGAATTCCTTAAGCCTTGAAATCAGGGCATCGTCGAGTTGCAGCAGCGGCTCGCCGCCGGTAACGACCACATGCCGCGCAGGGTAGGCAGCGGCGGCGGCGGCAATCTCGCCGGCGTTCATAGGGGTATAGGTGGAGAAATCCGTGTCGCAGAAGGGACAGGCGCGGTTGCAGCCGCTAAGGCGCACGAAAACCGCCGGCGTCCCCGTCCAGAAGCCCTCGCCCTGGAGCGAATAGAATATCTCGGTGACGCGGTAGCTGTCAGTCGGCCTCATAGCTTGCGGTATTGCCCTCGCTCTCCTGGATGTCAACGCGATAGCAGTTGGGAATCGTCCGGCAGAGGTGGCAGGCTATATTTTCGGCGGTGGGATTGAAGGGCAGGACTTCATTGAGGACCTTGTGGTCCAGCGCGCCGGCCACGGCCTCCTTGATAACTGTAAAATCTGTTACCATGCCGTTGACGTTAAGTTCGGCGGCTCGGCAGCGGACGGTCACAATCCAGTTATGGCCGTGCAGGCAGCTGCACTTGCTCGGGTAGTCGAGTTCCAGGCGGTGCGCTGCGGATATTTCGATTCGTTTGCTTACGTAGTACATATTCTCTGCAAAGTTACATATTTTTTTAATATGAAAATGCGTAACTTTGCACCATGATTCGCAACTGGCATTCGAAGGGTTGGCGGCGCGGACTCGCCGAGGGTCTGCGTGCCTTGTGTGCGCTCCTGCTCATCGGGGCGCTCGCAGCCTGCAGTTCTACCAAGCATGTTCCCGATGGCGAATACCTGCTTGATTCCGTCGATATAGATGTCGACGGCGAGACTGAGGTGGACCGCACGGAGCTTGCCTACTTCCTCCGGCAGCAGCCCAACCACAAGGTGCTCGGCTTCGCGAAGCTATCTCTGGCAACCTACAACCTCGCCGGCCGCGACACCACCAAATGGTACAACCGCTGGCTGCGGCGCGTCGGACAGCCGCCGGTAATCTACAATTCCGACGCCACCGAGGGCTCGCGACGCCAGTTGCTGCAGGCGATGGTAAATTCGGGATACATGGACGCAGCCGTTGCCGTCGACACCATCGCGGACTCCGCCAGCCGGCATATGGACGTGCGCTTCACCATAACTCCAGGCGAGCCGCGCCGAATCGAGTCCGTGGGCTACAACATCCCCGACCCGCAGCTGCGCGCCCTGGTCATGGCCCAGCGCGACCAGAGCGACCTCAGGCCCGGCATCCTGTTCAACCGAACGGTCCTGGACAGCGAGCGTACCCGCATCACCCGCCAGCTTCAGAACCAGGGCTACTACCGCTTCAACCGCGAGTTCGTGAATTTCACCGCCGACACCGTCGCCGGCAGCAAACTCGTCGGGCTTACCGTCAACGTACACTCGCCCTCTACGGCACCGCGGCAAAGCGCCGCCGACATCGACAGCCTCTCGATTGCCGACGGGATGCACCATGTCTATTTTCTCCGCAAGGTAAGCTTCGTTATCGACCGCGACATCGACCCCGCCAATACCGCCGGAGCCTATCGCGACACGGTGGAATACAAGGGCAAGAGCTTCATCTACGGCCGAGACCCCTACCTGAGACCCTCGGTGCTCAACAATATGTGCTACCTCAACCCCGGCGACGCTTACAGCGCCTCCAACGTCGAGCGCACATACGAGGCCCTCGGCCGCCTTGCCATCGTCAAGTTCATAAACATCGACATCGCCAACGCCGGAAGCATCGGCGACATCGGCCTGCTCGACGCCACCATCTACCTCTCCCGTAACAAGAAGCAGAGCATATCCGCCGAACTCGAGGGCACCAATTCCGAGGGCGACCTCGGCTTCGGTGTCGGCCTGGGCTACAACCACCGCAACCTCGCCCGCGGCTCCGAGGAGTTTTCGGCCAAGTTCCGAGCCTCCTACGAGAGCCTTTCCGGCAAGTTCGACGGCCTGATCAACAAGCGCTACACCGAGTACGCCGGCGAGGTGGGCATCACCTTTCCGCAGTTCATATGCCCCTTTCTGACGCGCAGCTACAAGCAGCGCATCCTCGCGTCTACGGAATTCGCCCTGAGCTTCAACTACCAGGAGCGGCCCGAGTACACGCGCATCATCGCCGGCGGAGCATGGAAGTGGAAATGGCAGCAGAAACGCCAGGACGGCATACGCCGCCAGACCTACGACCTGGTCGACATAAACTACGTCCGCCTTCCGCGCTCAACCATCGACTTCATCGACCAGATCGCGCCCTCGAACCCCCTGCTGCGCTACAGCTACGAGGACCACTTCATCATGCGGATGGGCTATACCTACAACTTCACAAACCGCCGCATCCCCGATGCCACGGCACTGGCGGAGAATAAGTTCCAGCCCATCATCACCACCATCAGGGCCTCGGTAGAATCCGCCGGCAACCTGCTCTACGGTATTTCGAACGCCGCGGGCATGAAAAAGCGCGACGGCGTCTACAAGATATTCGGCATCCAGTACGCACAGTACGTCAAGGGCGAGGTAGACTATACCATCACCCGCCACTTCGACCGCCGCAACTCGCTGTCGTTCCACGTCGGAGCCGGCATCGAGTACCCCTACGGCAACTCGTCGATGGTGCCCTTCGAGAAGCGCTTCTACGCCGGAGGTGCCAACGGCGTGCGCGGCTGGGGTGTCCGCACTCTCGGTCCCGGACGCTACGACGCCCGCAACTCAGTGACTGACTTCATCAACCAGTGCGGCGACATCCGTCTCGACCTCTCGCTCGAATACCGCGCCAAGCTGTTCTGGGTGCTCGAAGGCGCACTCTTCATCGACGCCGGCAACATCTGGACCATAAAGGAATACGAGACCCAGCCCGGAGGCATGTTCCATTTCGACAGTTTCTATAAGGAAATCGCCGCCGCCTACGGAATAGGCCTGCGAATGGACTTCACCTACTTCCTGCTGCGCCTCGACCTGGGCTTCAAGGCCCACAACCCGGCGATGAACCAGGAACGCTGGCCAATCGTTCATCCTAAATGGCACCGCGACGCAAATTTCCACTTTGCCGTCGGATATCCTTTCTGAATTTGTAGCAAGTATGAAATCTTACGTTATCTTCGACCTCGACGGCACTCTCCTCAATACTATCGACGACCTCGCCGACGCAACAAACTACGCCCTGCGCGAGAATGGCTTTCCCCAGCATGGCCGCTGGGTCTACCCGACCATGGTAGGCAACGGCGTCCGCAAACTCATCGAACGCGCTCTGCCCGCCGAAGCCCGCGCAGAGCAGACCGTCAGCGCAGTTCTGGCCTCGTTCACAAACTACTACAGCGAGCACTGCTGCGACCTGACAAAGCCCTATCCGGGCATCCCCGAACTCCTGGACGAGCTCACCAGCCGCGGCATCAACCTGGCCGTGACCTCGAACAAATACCAGCAGGCTGTCGATACCATCATCCGCCACTACTTCCCTGACGCCAATTTCAAGGCCATACTCGGCCATGAGGACGACATGCCGCGCAAGCCGGACCCTTCCATCGTATTCAAGGCTCTCAGCATATGCCCCACGCCTAAGAGCGAAGTGCTCTACGTCGGTGATTCGGGCGTCGATATGGAAACGGCACGCCGCGCCTGCGTCGAAAGCGTCGGAGTCAGCTGGGGCTTCCGCACAATCATCGAACTGAAGGAATACCTCGCAGACCACATCATCTCAACCCCAGCCCAGATTCTCGACCTGCTCGGAGAATGAATCACCTACGCCGCTTCAGTACGGCGACCCCGCGCCCGTAGCGCGGATACCGCAGCTTGCCGCCGCTTACCGCCGATACCTGGCCGGTATATAATTCCTCTATTTCCGCACCCTCCGGGAATATGCCGTAAACCTCAATTCCGTCGCCGTCCTCAGGCCGCAGACGTATCAATATGGAATCGGTGCCGTTGTACCGCAGGACCGTATGGGTGTCCAGCGTCCGCTGTCGTCCTGTTCCGATTACCGGATTGGCACGGCGGATTATGCCGAGTCTTCTGAAATGCTCGAGCAGGTCCTCGTCGATGTCGTTCCAGTTCATGTCCGAGCGGAATGCCTGGTCGCTGTCTACATTGAGCGATGCTTCGCTGAGCTTGCGCCCGGTTTCGTCGCCGTAGAATATCTGCGCTACGCCCGGAGAAAGAAGCAGCGTCGTCGCGCAGTCGGACATGTTGGCCATGTCCGCGTCGCGGTGATAGGAATTGTTGAGATAATTGAAGGGATGCCAGCCCGGATGCGCGGCGACGCTGTCGGCGTATTGCTGCCATAGGAAGACGATTCCGTCGAGGTCGCCGCGCTTGGGGAAAAAGAAATTCACCATGCTCGAGAATCCGGCATAGGCGTAGGCGCCCTTATAGTCGATGGAGGCATTGTCGAAGTCGCCGGTCATGTAGAAACTGTCGGTCCAGTCGGCGCCGGCCTTGCCCCGATTGGTTGCACGCCATCGCTGCAGAGCCTCGTTGCAGTCGTAGTAGAGCTTTTTCCAGCTGTCGAGATGTACGTACTCCACGATATCGCAACGCACGCCATCGATCCCGAATTCCTCGACCCACGACGATATCCATGCCGAAACATATTCCAGCGGTGTGAATTCGCGATCCGCCCTGTATTTTCGTGCCGTGGGATTGACCCAGGCATCGTTGCCGCTTCCCTCGGCCTCCCATTTTCTCTTCAGGAATTCCGGGATGCTGGTGGGCTTGCGGCTTTCGTCCTTGAAGTCCGGAAGGCCGAACAGGGTTGTTTCAAGCGGATTGCTCTCATTCCAGTTCTCGTCGGGCATACGTATCCAGTCGCGCCCGTACCAGCCGTTCCAGTTCTGGCGGTCAGCGAAGAAGCGGTCGTAGCTATAGTCGGGGATATGCTCCGCCGCCTGCGCCTCCGTCAGCCCGGTCTCGGCATATCCGTACTGTATGGCATCCAGAAGGTTGGGATAACCCGGGTCGTTGATGTTGGCTCCGAGCATAACGCGGATTCCCTGCGAGTGCAACTCGTCGATGAGCGCGCGGAGCTCCTCTATCGTGCCGTAGTTCTTGTCGGTCTGCGTGTAGTCCAGAGGGTAGTAGCCATGA
>USGZ01000006.1 GCA_900554265.1 uncultured Porphyromonadaceae bacterium | reverse complement strand
CCTCGCCGACAGCGAACCCGACGAACCCGCAACCGACCCGCGCTGGGACGCGCTCCGCAAGCTCAGCGACGGCGACGACAACGAATAAAACAAAAAAACTTTAGAATACACCAAAGAAAATGGCACATCCTAAACGCAAACAGTCCAAGACCCGTACGGCCAAGCGCCGTACCCACGACAAGGCCGTAGCCCCCACCCTGGCACTCTGCCCCAACTGCGGCGCATGGCATGTTTACCACACCGTATGCGGTGAATGCGGCTACTACCGCGGCAAGCAGGCCATCGTCAAAGACACGGCAGTCTGATCCGCGGACCTCAGTCGTGAACCGGCAATGCATACCTTAAGCCACAGCCGCCAGAAAACCGCCGGCTGGGCTTGAGGCATATGTTGCTATGATTTTCCCGAAAATTCAGGGACCCCGATTTGTCTAACAGCGAAACCTCTACTGCATAATGCTCAACGCCCGAATCTCCGGCATTGCCTCATACGTTCCCGAGGACATTCTCGACAACGAGATGCTCTCGCACATGGTCGACACAAACGACGAATGGATTACCACCCGCGTGGGAATCAAAGAACGCCGCATCCTCCACAAGGACGGCAGCGGTTCGTCCTATATGGGCATAAAGGCCGTCGAAAAGCTGCTTGCCGAGACCGGAACCAAACCCGAGGAAATCGAGCTCGTCATCTGCGCGACCTCCAATCCCGACTACCGTTTCCCCGCGACGGCTTCCATAATCGCATTCCAGACCAAACTCAAGAACGCATACGCCTACGACATCCAGGCGGCCTGCGCAGGCTTCATCGTCGCCCTCCAGGACGCCAACGGCTATATCCGCTCGGGCCTGTACAGGAAAATTCTCATTGTGGCCACCGAGAAGATGTCGTCCATGGTCAACTACAAGGACCGCGCCACCTGCCCCCTGTTCGGCGACGGTGCCGCCGCCGTGCTCGTCGAGCCGACGGAAGAAGAAGGCATGGGCGTGCGCGACGCCGTACTGCACACGGACGGCATAGGCTTGGAACACCTGCTGATGCGCGGCGGCGGCAGCGCCCACCCCACCACGCAGGCCACCCTCGACGCCGGCGACCACTACCTCTTCCAGGATGGCCGCGCCGTCTACAAGCATGCCGTGACCAACATGTACACCTCGACCCTGGACGTAATGAAGCGCAACAAGCTCAGTGCCGACGACGTCGACTGGCTGGTGCCCCACCAGGCCAACCTGCGCATCATCGAGGCCGTGAGCGACCGCGCCAAGTTCCCCCGCGAGAAAGTGCTCGTCAACATCGAACACTACGGCAATACATCCGCCGCGTCGATTCCCCTGTGCCTGGACGAATACAAGGCACGCCTCAAAAAAGGCGACAAGCTCATCCTTACCGCCTTCGGCGCCGGCTTCACCTGGGGCGCGCTCTATCTGGTCTGGGATCTCTGATTCCGGCAATTACCAGGGGCAGCGGCAGCCGCCTCAAGGCTCCCCATATACAAGGGCTGCGGTACTTCCGCGGCCCTTTGTCAATCTTTCGGACGCCGTCCATCAATCTTTAAGCCCTTCCCGAGCGTTATATACCAAACGCAACATAACTAACAGACACTATAATGGAAGAGAATCAGAAACACAAATCCGGTTTCGTCAACATAGTAGGCAACCCCAACGTCGGGAAGAGCACCCTGATGAACGACCTGGTAGGCGAACGCCTGAGCATCATAACTTCAAAGGCCCAGACCACGCGCAAGCGCATCATGGGCATCGTCAACACTCCCGAATACCAGATTGTGTTCTCGGACACCCCGGGCGTCCTGGCCCCCAAGTACAAGATGCAGGAAAGCATGCGCGCCTTCAGCGAGGAAGCCCTCACGGACGCCGACATCCTGGTATATGTGACCGACGTGGTCGAGGACCCGACCAAAAACGCCGAATATCTCGCCAAAGTCGCGAAGGAAACCATCCCCGTGCTGCTGGTTATCAATAAAATCGACCTGCTCAAGGGCAACGACGAGCTTGAAAAGATTGTCGACCGCTGGAAAGAGATGCTGCCCAAGGCAGAAATCTTCCCCACATCCGCCACGGAGCACTTCAACGTCCAGCCCCTGATGAAGCGCATCGTCGAGCTGCTGCCCGAAGGCGAACCCTATTTCGGCAAGGACGCCCTGACCGACAAACCCGCCCGCTTCTTCGTAACCGAAATCATACGCGAGAAAATCCTGCTCAACTACGACAAGGAAGTGCCGTACTCGACCGAAATCGTTGTCGAGAAATACGACGAGAAGGAAGGCGCCATCCACATCATGGCCGTGATCTACGTCGAGCGCGACAGCCAGAAAGGCATCCTCATCGGCAAGGGCGGCTCGATGCTCAAGCGCGTCGGTACCGAAGCCCGCAAGGACATCGAGACCTTCTTCGGCAAGAAAGTCTACCTCGAGCTTTTCGTCAAGGTCGAACCAAACTGGCGCAACCGCGAGAACAAACTCCGCGAGTTCGGATACATCGAATAAACCTGCGGAGCCTCCGGGCTCCGGACCAAATACATCTCTTATAATATGGGACAACTCGTAGCCATAGTCGGCCGTCCTAACGTAGGCAAGTCGACACTTTTCAACCGGCTCACACAGAGCCGCACGGCCATCGTGGACCCCACCGCCGGCACCACGCGCGACCGCCAGTACGGCAAGGTCGACTGGAACGGACGTGAGTTCTCCATCGTGGATACCGGTGGCTGGGTCGTCAATTCGGACGACATATTCGAAACCGAAATCAACAAGCAGGTTGAGCTCGCCATCGAGCAGGCCGAAGTGATTCTCTTCGTCGTCGACGCCATGAACGGCGTAACCGACCTCGACGACCACGTAGCCGAAATCCTGCGCAAAAGCCGCAAACCCGTGATTCTGGTGGCCAACAAGGTCGACTCCAACGAGTGGATCTACAACATAGCCGAATTCTACAGCCTCGGCCTGGGCGACCCCTATGCCGTGTCCGCCGTCAACGGCTACGGTACCGGCGACCTCCTGGACGAAATCGTAAAGAAACTCCCCGAACCCGAAAAGGACCAGGAGGAACTCGACGACATCCCCAAGTTCACCATCGTCGGGCGCCCCAACGCCGGCAAGTCCAGCCTCATCAACGCCTTCATCGGAGCCGAGCGGCATATCGTGACGGACATCGCCGGCACCACCCGCGACTCCATCTATACCCGCTACAACAAGTTCGGCTTCGACTTCTATATCGTCGACACCGCCGGCATCCGCAAGAAGAACAAGGTAAACGAGGACATCGAGTACTACTCCGTAATCCGCTCCATCCGCGCCATCGAGGCATCCGACGTCTGCATCCTGATGATCGACGCCACCCGCGGCATCGAGGCACAGGACGTGAGCATCTTCTCGCTCATCCAGCGCAACAAGAAGGGCCTGGTCGTGGTGGTCAACAAGTGGGATCTTGTCGAGGACAAGTCCACCGCGGCCATCAAGCACTTCGAGAACGCCATCCGCGAGCGCTTCGCGCCCTTCACGGACTTCCCCATCGTATTCACCTCCGCTCTCACCAAGCAGCGCATCTACAAGGTCCTCGAGGAGGCCCTTGCGGTCTACAACAACCGCAAGCGCACCGTGCCGACCTCGCAGCTCAACACCGTGCTTCAGGAGGACATCGCCGCCTACCCGCCGCCAAGCAACAAGGGCAAATTCGTGAAAATCAAATATATCACCATGCTCAAGGGCGCCCAGGTGCCGACCTTCATCTTCTTCTGCAACCTGCCGCAGTGGGTCAAGGAACCCTACCGCCGCTACCTGGAGAACAAGATCCGCGAGCACTGGGATTTCACCGGCACGCCCATCAACGTCTTCATGCGCGAGAAATAGGCGCCACGGCTTAGCAATCTTTAACAGTCGTCAATAGATTTTTTAGCAATCCGCCTTAACACGATACAAAAAATATTGGCTAACTTTACGCCGTGAATCCTTGCCGGGATTCGCGGCGCATTATTTCCTGCCTCCGTCTCCCGGCCCGACCTGAGAAAACAACTGAACAACAACTAAAAAACAACTAATATTAACCAAGTAATTTCTCCATGAAAAAAGCTTTACTCCTTGCTTCCCTCGCAGCAGTGGCAATGCCGGTTTTCGCTGAAACCGAAGGTGTTACCTACGATGCCAAGGGCGGTTACACATTCGAAAACGTCTGGATGAACTGCGCCGCAAAAGGCGAATGGAACTCCCTGGTAGACGCCAAGATACCTACCCTGGACTACATGGCTACCGCAATCGCCCTCAACGGCAAGATTTACGTGGCCGACTCCAAGTCCACCGGCCTCAACCCCGACGGCACCACCGGTCTGCTCAATCAGGGCCAGCTCCACGTGTTCGACTACGCCACCGGCGCCTATGAGAAGAACATCGCCCTGACAGTCGACGGCCAGCCCCTGGAAGAACTCCTCTGCGCCAACACCGTAGACGTCGACGACTTCGGTCACCTCGTAGTATGCGGCTACCAGCAGAACACCTGGGACGCCACCAACAACAAGGCAATTCCCCTGAAGCTCTACATCGTCGATCCCGAAACCGGCGCCTGCACCTACGTTCCCGGCATTCAGCTCGGTGAAGAGGAAGGCTACACCACCGGCCGTATCGACTACATCGACCTCGTAGGCGACATCACCCGCGAACAGGCACACTGCGTAGTAATGGCAGTTCCCTCCGCACCC
The DNA here is from genome assembly GCA_900554265.1 of uncultured Porphyromonadaceae bacterium. Lineage (GTDB taxonomy): Bacteria > Bacteroidota > Bacteroidia > Bacteroidales > Muribaculaceae > CAG-873. The sequence goes on along the minus strand of USGZ01000006.1, from coordinate 9,284 downwards.
GCCGACCAGAAGTATGTCTACGGCTGGGAATGCGAACAGGGCGGTACCGAATGGACCGGCCACCTCGCCGGCGGCGACTACTCCGCTCTCAACATTGAAGAAAGCTATCCCGTAATCGAAGGTCCCTGGGGCGGCTGCGCATGGATAACCATCCTGCCCGATGACGAAATCAGCGCTTCCCTGTACTACATCGATACCTTCACCACCTGCCCTGCTCTCTACGACCTCGAAGGCAACATGGTTTCCAGCTTCCAGGAAGTCACCGAAGAAGACAAGGACAACCCCGTCCTGGTTCCGAAGACCATGCCCGTAGGCGCATTCGAATTCTCCCTGGGCGACGACACCTTCATGATGTACCCCTACGAGGAATACGAACCCGCTCCCTGCGCCAACCGCGCCCGCATAGCCCGTTACGGCGACATACCCGGCGACATGAGCAAGCTCGAGAACATGTACGACTTCCCCCAGATCGGTATGGGTACCCTCAAGGGTAACGGACGCCGCACCCACGTCCTCCAGAGCCGCATCGTCACCGACGAAAGCGGCAAGCAGGCTGCTGAAATCCTCAGCTTCAAGACCGGTAACGGCCTGGCTCTCTATCGCCTCGCTCAGGAAGGCTTCAACGCCGGCGTCAACGACATGATCGTCGAAGACAACAGCAATGCCCCCGTCGAATACTTCAACCTCCAGGGCATCCGCGTCGCCAACCCCGAAAACGGCATCTTCATCCGTCGCCAGGGCACCGAAGTCAGCAAAGTAGCTCTCTAATCCAACCCCTCCCCATAAAAAATAGGCTGCGCGGGGCGCAGCCTATTTTTTATTCCCATTCCTGGACCTGAAGCATAGTCCGATAAGCCCGCGGAGCGGGCGATGTCTCTACAACCGACCGCGAAGCTTGCGTAGCAAGCGTAGCCGTTGGACAACGGAGCACCCACTCACCTTCGAGGCAAGCCGCGGAGCGTGCGCCGCCTCGAAACGCGATAGCGCAGACCTCGCGCAGCCTCGGCTATCGCTAGCCCGCAACTGCGCACCCTCCGGGGCTTGTTGCGAGATTGTTGATGATGAGCTGTCCAACAGCTCCGATTGCTATGCAATCTCCGCAGTCGGTTGTAGACACATCGCCCGCTCCGCGGGCTTAACGGACTGTGTCTTTATGTCTTTCTGTCCTGTTTCCTCTTATATTCCACTGTCTTTATGTCTTTCTGTCCAAAAAGGCATATAAAACTCCCGGAGCTGTTCACACAGCCCCGGGAGCGGATCAATGTTCTTTATATGCTAATATGCTTGATTAGCCTTAACGGAGATATACCTTTGTGGCGGTCGAGCCGTCCACGCGGATATAGAGGCCGGCGCTCGGGTTGGCTACGCGACGGCCGGTCATGTCGTAGTACACAGCTTCGCCTTCCTCGGCGCCGACGGTGATATCCTCAACGCCGGTGGTGTCGGAAATAAGTACATTCTTAACCTCAGACTTAACGCCATTGACTTCGGCAAAATAATGGAGAGTGCCGCTTTCAGTGACTTTTATAGGTTCTGTATAGCGAGTGAACTCCTTACCTTCATGTTGTACGCGCGCGGGCGCCTCCATAGGCGTAGCGCTGCTCTTTACGAAGGAATAGTAAAGACGAGCACCTTCTGAAGAGTGGGTCATCGTGATTTCCTTTTCGCCCTCGAAAAGTAGAGTGCCGGTAATTTGATTCCCATCGGCAAAAACCGAAGGAATATCGATAACAACAGGTTCACCAGCTTCCTTTACGTAAATCTGTACCGGGTAGTATGTTTGCGGATTAGAGCCAGTTGTCACATTGCTTGCGCTATTACTATAGCTACTAAACTTAAATCCATTATTATCCTTCTGCAGACGAATTCTGCGGCCATTGGTGTAAGATATAGTGGCTTGACTTGAGGTGGCATCTATGGCAACTGTTGCTGTTGTTTCAGTGTCAGACCAGGCCATATCAGTGTTTCCGCTACCTTTAGCCAGATAGCTACCGTCGGAATTTTGCAATGCATATGTTGCGTTACCTATTTTGGTAAATGTAAATTCTACGCAGTTTCCTTTTTCTGCTATAGTATTATTTTCAACAATTATATTAACTCCGGCAAGTTTCTTGTTACTATTGATACCTCCTGCGCCGTAGTAAGTTTCATCAGCAGCACCAACTATTAAGCCCTGCTTACCATCAAGGTTACCAATATCCGTCAGCAGCACGAACTCTCCTGCGCCTGTCGCGGCAGCCTTGACATTCAGAATATAGCTTGCCTCGCGGGCCTTATATTCGGCAGTAGCCTCGGAGGTTGCGGTAATAGTGGTAGTACCGGCAGCTACGAGGGTTACTGCACCAGTCTGAGCGTCGACGGTAGCCGCGGCCTCATTGCTGGAGCTATAGCTGATTGCGAGTCCTTCGGTAGCAGTCAGAACGGGCAGGTCCTGCTCAAGAGAACCGATATACTCGGTAATCTCAGTCTTGTCGAACGAGAGTTCGGGAGCGGGAAGAACGGGATTTACAGTTACGTTGAACTCAGTCTCTCCGCCATTCCATCCTTCACCTTCCCACATTACGGATACCTTAGTAGTGCCTACAGCCTTACCGGTAATGGTAAACACGCCTTCGGTCTCAACGACTTCAGCGATGGCGGTATCTTCAGCATCTATTACGAAAGTTTCAGGATGCTCTTCACCGAGGTCGATAACCTTGCTTTCGCCTACTTCGAGAGTCATGTCAGCGAAAGTCTGCTCGTAGTCCTTCGGGCCGGCATTTTTATACACTATAGTTATTGCCTCTAAATATGAGGCTTTAGTCGTAGTTTTACCATTTACCATAGTATATGATATAACTACATCGCCAGCTACGGCTTCTCCCGTAAAAGTATATTCCGTGCTTGTAGTAGTGAGGGTTGCCGTTGCAGAACCATTGCGCAGAAATGCCGTTCCTCCTACGCTTACCGAAATATTCACGACATTCGCATTTCCTGAGGATGCCTTTACTTTAATTTCCGTGATAGAAGCCCCGCCGAATACATCATTATTGCCTGGCGCAGTAATGGTAAAAGGCACTACATTCGCATTTGCCTTTCCGAATTGGAAACCTCTATCTCCACCTCCGAAGTAGGGGTTACTGGCATTTGTAGAGAACGTCCATGCTACGCCATTTATAGTAGTTGGTTGATTGTTTTTCCATTGAGCTAACCCGCTCGTATAGGTGAACGTGTATGGCGATTCGGCGGCTACGGCGATTCCGAGGCCGAGGAATACCACGCTTAGAAAGAGTAGAAATCTCTTCATAGACTTGTTTGTTTTGATTGGATAATTGATTTATTTTTAGCCGTTTAACAGGAATAGATGCTGCGCCGCACAGTGCGCGGCATTATGCTGGTGCAAAATTAAATATTTGTTCACAAATTACCCCCCCAAGTGCTAAATCATGTTAAAATGTGCAGCCTTTTGCAAATTTTCCTCTGTTTTAACAATTCCACATTTTGACACACCCGACCTCCACTGCGCTCCGCGCCCTTTTATTTCCTTATGTTCTTCTGCCTTATATTTCCTTATGTTCTTCTGTCTGTCTTTCTGTCTAAAAACCCGTACTTCTCGGAAATTTCGCCAAAAACAGCGTATCTTTGTAAAAACAAACTTCTCTCATCATGAAAAAGCTCTTTGCCGCAATTGCCCTCTCTGCCGCCATATGCGCCGGAGCCGCCGGTTCGCCGCTCCAGGACAGCATGCTCGAAACCTTCGTCCGATACGCCCGCATCGACAGCCAGTCGTCCAACGACAGCCTCATGACCGCGGGCCAGCATACGATGGCCCTGGCACTCAAGGCCGACGCCGAGGAGGCCATCGCCCGCTCGGCCGTGCGAGGCGCCTCGTGCATACTCTCGCCCGATAATTACCTATACGTTAAGATTCCGGCCAATACCGAGGAAGCGCGTCCGAGCGTCGGTATCAGCTGTCACCTCGACGTGACTCCCGAGGCGCCCGGCGGCGACATCCAGCCCATCGTCGACCAGCGCGACGGCCACACCATTGTCCGCACCGACGGCACGACCCTCCTCGGCGCCGACGACAAATGCGGCTGCGCCATAGCCATGGAACTTATCCGCACCCTCCTGGCCGACAGCTGCTTCGCGCATGGCGAAGTGATGGTGGCCTTCTGTCCCAACGAGGACGTAGGGCGCGCGGCCGACAACATCGACTCCTCCGTCTTCTCCCCGGACATCCTTTTCGACATCGACGGTCCCGGCGGCTCGGGCATCACCCGCAGCAATTTCACGGCGCGCGGCTTCAACGTGCGCTTCATCGGCAAGGACGTCCATCCCGGCGATGCAAAGGCCCTCGGACTGGGCGACGCCGTGGCCGCGGCTGCGACTTTTATCGCCGCCGTTCCTGTCGAGTACCGCCCCGAGAATACCGAAGGCCTCGAAGGCTACATACACCCCTGGGGCCTCAAGCAGGTCGAGAAGGAGCAGGACGTTACGGTAATGACGCGCATCCGCTACTTCGACCGCCGCGAAGGCGAGCTGTTCGACAGCATCGTCAGCGCCGCCATAGCCGAAGTTGGCCGCAAGTTTCCGAACGTAAGGAGCGAAGTGATTTACGATGACCTCCAGTACGAGAACGTGGCCTACACCCTCTACCCCGGCATCGAGGACCTGGTGCGGACCGCGGCACGGACCATAGGCAAGGAAATCGAGTTCACCGACGAGCGCGGAGGCACCACCGCCGCCATGATGGCCGCAAAGGGCCTCAAGGGCGGCCTATGCCTGTTCTCCGGCCAGAACGAGGCGCACTCGGTGCGCGAGTACGCGGACCTGCAGCAGATGGAGGACGCCTACCGCCTGATGGAGGAAATAATACGCACGATACCCGCGCAGTAAGCGATTCCCGACAGCAGGCATTATGGACCTCAATCAACTGAAACAGCTCGGCCAGCTGCCCGACGAGCGCCTCACGGCAATCCTCGTCGACATGTTCGGCCAGATAGCCCGCAGGCACAGCACCGGCACCGGCCTGGGCGACTTCACCTGGAAAAACGTGGAAGTCGCCCCCAACGGGCGCCTCTTCATCAACTGGTGCGGCGAAAAGGAACTCGACGACGATGTCCGCGCTCGCAACCACCGCGACTACGCCGGAGTGGTCTACTGCGTCGCCACCGGCCGCAAGAGCGCCGAATCGATGCAATGGGACGCCGAGCGTACGGTCCGGCAGCCCGTTCTGCGCGAAATCGTACTTACCCTCTGCGGGCGCAACGACTCCGAGATACCGCTGCTGCGGAAGCTCTGCGACCCTTACGTCGACGAGGCAACTTTCTTCGCCGACTATCTCACCGTCGACGAAAAGGAGGAGTGGGACGACCGGGAGCAGCGCGAGAAATACCGCCGCGAGGAAGAAGCCGAACGCCTCCACAAGGAGTTCTTCGACCGCGCCACCTCCATCCGACTCTACCCGGCGCCGACGCCATGGTACGTCCACATGCTCCGCTATCTCGGCGCCGCCATCTTTATGGCCCTCATCAAGCTCATATTCTTTTAGGCTGAGTGGCTGTTTTTGCCTATCTTTGCAAAAAACTTATAATATGGCAAGCACACTCGCCCCGGGAACCCTGCTCCACGGCAAAACATACCGCATAACCCGCTTCCTGAGCCGCGGCGGCTTCGGCTGCACCTACGAGGCCGAGCACATTCTCCTGGGGCGCCACGTGGCCCTGAAAGAGCTCTTTGTCGGCGACCTCAGCAGGCGCGACGCGGCGACAGGCCATGTCGAGCCGCTGGACCGGGAGAAAAAGGCGCTGATCGACCGCATCCGCACAAAGTTCCTCGAGGAGGCGCGTGTGCTCTGCAACCTCAGGCATCCCGGAATCGTCAACGTCTCGGACCTCTTCGAGGAAAACGGCACGGCCTACTATGCCATGGAGTTCATCGTCGGGCAGTCGCTGCAGGAAATCGTCGACCGCCGCGGCGCCCTGCCCGAGCGCGAGGCCGCCGGCTACATCCGCCAGGTCGCCGAGGCGCTGCGCTACGTCCACTCCCGCCACCGCCTGCACCTGGACATCAAGCCGGCCAACGTGATGGTCGACGGCGGCGGAAACGCCATCCTCATCGACTTCGGCGTATCGAAGCAATACGACGAAGTCAACGGCCTCAACACCTCGACCCTGATGGGCGTGACACCTAACTACGCCCCGCCAGAGCAGGTTGCCAACGGCGTAGGTAAATTCCTGCCGGCAACCGACATCTACGCCCTGGGCGCCACGCTCTATACCCTGCTGACGGGCAAGATACCCGCAAGCTGCGTGAACCGCGCCTTCGGCCAGGCCCTGGACCCGCTGCCGACCGCCGTCTCCGAGGCCGCTCGCCGCGCCGTCGACCAGGCCATGCGCCTGGACCTGGCCACCCGCACCGCCGACGCCGACGCCTTCCTGAACTCGCTGGGCGCCACGCGTCCGGCCGCGCCGGAACCGGCTCCCGCGCAAACCCCGGCAAAGCCAGTCGAACCCGCCAAACCCAAACTGGTCATTAACCCCTTCGATGGGATGATTTACGACGCCCGCACCTCTGAAACGGAGCATTGGAACGCACGCGAATACCCCACCGTAAAAGCCCACGCAAGCAACAGCAAGGCCTACGACCTCGTCTGGCCCGCCATCGACGGCCTTACAAAAGTCCGCAAGAACGGCAGATACGGCTTCCTCGACGCCGACCGCCGCGAAGTAATCCCCCTAATCTACGAAGCCGCGTGGAATTTCAGGGAAGGCCTCGCCCGAGTCCGCAAAAACGGCGGCAAATACGGATTCATCGACAAGACCGGCAAAGAAGTCGTGCCCATAACCTACGACAATGCCGAGGATTTCAAGAACGGATTCGCACTGGTGCTAAAAAAATTCAAATGTGGCTATGTCGATAAAACCGGCCGCGTAGTCATACCTCTTATCTACGACGAGCCCAACATAAACGGCGGCGGTCAATTTTCCCGCGACGGCTATGCCATATTAAAAAAGAACGATAAATTTGGGATAGTCGACACCTCCGGAAAACTGGTCGTACCCCTGGAATATGATACTTTCGATACCGACATTTGGGCCAAAGAATATTTTCCCAATGGACTTGCCTGCGCGAAGAAAGACGGCAAATGGGGCTATATTGACACCAAAGGCAAAGTCCGCATACCGTTCAAGTACAAGGCAGCCGGCAGACTCCAGTTCCTGCCCGATCTTGCGCCCGTATGCAAAAAGGGCCTGATAACCCTCAACGCACCGAAATGGGGTTACATCGACACCGACGGCAAAACCCGCATCCCCTTCCGCTACGACAATGCGAGGCCTTTCGGCGACTGTCGCCGAGCTCCGGTCGCTAAGGACAAGAAGTGGGGCGTTATCGACGATTACGGCAATCAGATTGTTCCGTTTAAATACGACTACATCGATTGCTTCGTCGACGGATATGCCCGAGTCTTTAACGAACCGGGCCGCAGACTTTGGGGCATAATCGACAAATCAGGCAGGGAAATCGTAGCGCCACAATACGACAGTCTCATGCAAGCACCAAAAGACTATATGGATAGCTACTATCCTATAATCGGAAAGAACGGCAAATTCGGCTTCATCGACCTCAGTCGCGGCGGCAAAGAGTTAGCCCCCTGCGTCTATGATTTTGCCGACTATTTCGAGCGAGGCTTTGCCTTCGTCCTCCAAGGCAACCGCGAATTCTTCATCGACCGCGACGGCAAAGAAGTCACCTTCAGCTAAACGCATGCGCGTAGCGCCGTAAGCACAGCAACATGGAAAGGCGGATTCCATCCGCCGGCTCCGATCTCAACGGCCCGGCTCGCAAGCCGGCGCTTGAAAAGCGCCTTTCCATGATTTGCGGGCCGCGCCATCTATTTCGTATTTGTTAACTCAGGTGGGTAGGATTATTGCACTGGTGGGGCGGTAATTTTGCAGTGTAATCAAAAGTAACTCTCCGGATTATGACTGCAACTTCCATCCACCCCGAAGACATAATGATGGCCCGCATCAGTTACTGCGGGCGTGAAATATCAAGCTTCAGCCGCTCGGGCTTCGAGACGCTGGCCGACGTGCTCCGCGCCGTGCGCGCCGCCGCCGGGTCGGTCGTCGGATACCTCACCATCACGCTGCGTAACGCCACCTGCGGCTGGACCGAAAACCGCGCGCTCTATATCCCCTGCGCAAAAAATAGCGTCCAGCCCGCGGGGTTCCCGTTCAGGATCAGTTGATTGGCAATAAAATAGCGGGGCCGCGCCGGGGGTGTTCCGACGCGGCCTAGCTCTGTTTTCTGCGCTGTGGCGCGGGTTGGCGCTGAGGCGCTTATTTCATTTTCTTGACTTCGGCGATTGCTTCTTCGGCGAGTTCGGGGTCGACCATGATGCGGCCGCAGTACTCGCAGACAATCACTTTCTTGTGCATCTTGATTTCAATCTGCTTCTGGGGCGGAATGCGGTTGAAGCAGCCGCCGCAGGCGTTGCGGTCCACCAGAACGACGCCGAGACCGTTGCGGGCGTTGGCACGGATGCGCTTGAAGGCGGAGAGCAGACGCTCGTTGTCCACCAGCGGCTCGAGGGCCTTGGCACGGATCATCAGATTCTCTTCCTCGGCGCGGGTTTCAGCGACAATAGTCTCGAGTGCGGCCTTCTTCTCATCCAGGATGTGGGTCTGGTCGTTGATTTCAGCCTCTGTGGAAGCGATTTCGGAAGCGTGCATGTCCATCTCGCGCTCGATTTCCATGATGTTCTTCTCGGCGAGCTGGATTTCAAGGGTCTCGAACTCTATTTCCTTGGTGAGATTGTCGAATTCGTGGTTGTTGCGGACGTTGTCGAGCTGCTGCTTGTAGCGCTCGATGAGGAGCTGCTTGTTGGCGATTTTGTTGCTTTCGGCGGTTTTGCGGGCCTTGAGTTCCTCGACTTCCTCCTGATAGCGCGCCACGCGGGCGTGGAGGCCGGTGACGGTATCGGAGAGGTCCTTGACCTCAAGAGGCAGCTCGCCGCGGATATTGCGGATGCGGTCGACCTCCGTGAGTACGGTCTGGAGCTCGTAGAGGGCTTTCAGGCGTTCCTCGACGGTGCGGGATGTATTCTTTTTCTCTGTTGCCATAAGTGCAGTTACAGATATTTTACTGGATTTGTTTCCTTGGTTGACTTTAGGACTGCAAAGTTAGGAAATTTTTTGCACAAAAGATTGTAAAAAATGTCTTTTGCGCAATTTTCGCTTTCATAATGTCCTATATCGAAGAGCGCTATGTCGGCGCGGTGGTCGGCGAAGTCGTGGTAG
>USGZ01000005.1 GCA_900554265.1 uncultured Porphyromonadaceae bacterium | reverse complement strand
CCAGCAGGCGCCCGGGGGTGGCCACGATGATATCCGGCTTGCCCGAGAGCGAGGCCAGCTCGGCCTGCATGTCGTGGCCGCCGTAGAAGGCGGCGGTCTTGTACTCCGGCGAGGCCAGCGTGCGGATTACCTCGAATATCTGGAGGACGAGTTCGCGGGTCGGAGCGATGACCACGCCTTTGACCTTGTCGCCGCCGGCGGGCAACGAGGCCAGGAAGGGCAGGGCGAAGGCCAGGGTCTTGCCCGTGCCCGTCGGGGCCAGCAGGAGGATGCGCGCCGGCAGGGTCTGCGAGGCCATTGCCTGCTGCATGCCGTTGAGCTGCGGAATGTCCAGGCGTTCGGCGGCGCGGCTTTCAAGTTCTTGTACTGTCATGGGAGAGAATTATGAGGTGGTCGCGGATCAGAGGTTTGCGTCGATGATGGCTCTGAACTTTGCGGCAGGCAGCAGGTCGCCGGTGCCGATATAGCTCTGCCTGGTGCCGTCGGGGCGCAGGATTACTACGGCGGGGATGGCATCGCCTACATTGTAAGCCTGGAAGAGTTCACCGTAAGTATCGACGTCGATGCTCACGAAGGTCACCTTGCCGGTATATTCAGCGGCCAGGTCGCCGAGCACGGGAGCCAGCTGACGGCACGGTCCGCACCATACGGCGTTGAAATCCAGAACCGTAAGGTTGGGTACGGCGCTGCCCGGAGCATACATCGAGCCGTTTTCGAGTTCGTGGACGCTGCCGTCGGGGTTATAGCAAGGCGTGGTGGCGGCGGGAGCGGCGACTTTGGCTTCGGCCGTTTCTTTTTCTTTCTGGTCGGCGGCGGCTTCGCGGGAGCCGCAGGATGCCAGCAGCAGGGCGCCGGCGATAAAGAGGGCTATCTTTTTCATATTCTTGTGTTATTATGTTTCGCTATGTTGAAATAAAGGGCGGTCGCGGGTTGCCTTCCGGCGCACTCGGTCCGCCCTTGATTTAGAACGTTCTGACGCTGTCGATGGTTTGTGTGCCTGCGGGCCGGTTTATTTATAGAGGAATCGCCGGATGGAGCGTTTTGGCGTTTTCTCGAATTCCTCGGGCATTATCTCGATTTTCTCGACGTTTTCGTATGGCGCCACGATTTTATTCAGGCTCCGGCGGTTTTCCTCCATGGCGGCTTCGAGCTGCTCCGGTGTCAGGCCGGCCTGCGCCACGGCGTCCTTGTCCGGATGGCAGAGCGCTACCAGATGGCCGTTGCGCTCGAGGACGAGGCACTCGTTGACGTAGGGCATGTTGCTGAGCTTGCTCTCGATTTCCTCGGGGTAGATGTTCTGTCCGTTGGCGCTGAGTATCATGGTCTTGTAGCGGCCGCGGATGAAAACAGTGCGATTCTGGGGGCCGCCGAGGTACCCCATGTCGCCGGTGTGCAGCCAGCCGTCCTCGTCGAGGGTCGCGGCCGTCGCTTCGGGGTTCTTGTAGTAACCTTTCATCACGTTCATGCCGCGGACCATGATTTCGCCCTGTCGCGTGCCGTCCGGGCCCTCGATGGTATTGTCCTCGAGTATTTTTGCCTCCATGATGCCGCTGAGGGTGCGCCCCGAGGATTCGGGTATGAAGCGACGCCAGGGGGTGTAGCTGATCAGAGGACCGCATTCGGTCATGCCGTAGCCTACGGTGAAGGGGAACTTGATGCGGTAAAGAAAATCCTCTACTTCCTGGTTCAGGGGCGCGCCGCCTACGATTACTTCCTCGAAACTGCCGCCGAAGGCCTCGACGAGCTTGCTGCGGATTACGGAGTACACGGCCTTGTCCAGCATAGGAACGGCCAGTACCCAGCGCATGGGTTTGCGCGTGAGCAGCGGTACGACAACCTTCTTGTAAATCTTTTCGAGAATCAGAGGCACGCAGATTATCAGCGAGGGGCGCACCTGACGCATGGCCTTGAGCAGAAGTTGAGGCGTCGGGGTCTTGCAGAGCAGGGTCACGTGGCTGCCGACGGCAAGCGGAACGAGCATGTCGAAGGCGCAGCCGTAGGCGTGGGCCAGTGGGAGGAACGACAGCGCGCGGGACCCCGAGTAGTGAAGTCGCGAGCGGATGCCGAAAACGGTGTTGCCCAGCAGATTGTTCAGCGTAAGCATTACTCCCTTGGAGAAGCCCGTCGTGCCGGAGGTATAGTTGATAATGGCCGTATTGCTGTGGTCCAGCTTAGGGTAGGAGATGTCCTTGGGCCCGAAGCCGTTCGGGTAGCGGTTGCGGAACTGGCGCGTGAGGCTCTTGACTATAGATGCATGAGTGTTCAGGCGCCGGCGTCCCGAAGGCACGGAGCGGTCTGCGATTACCGAGCGGGTGTCGAGGCTCACTACCGCGCGCAACTGAGGAAGCTCGTCGAAGTTCAGATGGCTGAAGATGCCGTCGGCTACGAAGAGAAGCACCGAGTCGGAATGATCGATAATGTGCGTGGCGTCGGCGGGATTGAAGTCCGACAGCACAGGTACGATGGTGGCTCCGTAGGTGATTGTGGCCATGAAGGCTATTACCCAGTTGGGAGTGTTCTTGCCCAAGAGGGCGATTTTGTCGCCATGCTTTATGCCGGCAAGCTCGAAGAACAGATGAAGGCGCGCGATGCGCCGGGCCATGTCGCCGTAGCTGATGGTCTTTCCGGTGATATAGTCCGTCAGCGCCGGCAGCGAGAAATTGTCGACGAAGGAGCGTCGGAAAATTTCAAGCAAATCGTCGTAAGGCGCTTCGTTGTAGGGTTCTTCGAATTGGTACATCTTTAAAGTATGACTGTGTGGATAATAGCACGCTGTCCGTCGTGAGCGCTTCCTTAGCCGACCTTCCCGGTCAGCGAGTCGGAGATGGCTTTATGTATTTTGTTTACGTCGCCGGAACCGTCGATGGCATGATAGTTGCCCTTGCTGACGTAATATTCCTTCAGCGGCGAGGTCTGCTTGTGGTAGACTTCGAGACGCTTCTTTATGGTGTCGATGTTGTCGTCCGAGCGGCCGGAGGCCTTGCCGCGCTCGAGCATGCGCTTTACGAGTTCGTCCTCGTCCACTTCGAGACCTACTACGGCGTGAATCTCGCTCCCAAGGTCCTTCAGGAGTTTGGAAAGTGCCTCGGCCTGCGGAATGGTGCGCGGAAATCCGTCGAAAATCACGCCTTTCTTCATGATTTCGGGATTGCTGCGCAGGGTGTCGGCAAGTACGTCGATCATCAGTTCGTCGGGAATCAGAAGTCCCTTCGATATATAAACGTCGGCGACCTTTCCGAGTTTGGTGCCACGCGCTATATTGTCGCGCAGGAGTTCGCCGGTGGAGATATGGTAGAGGCCGTAGTTGGCAATCAGCAGCTCGCTCTGGGTGCCCTTGCCGCTGCCCGGCGCTCCGAAAATTATGATATTCATCTCAGATGTGCTTTCTATTCGTTATGCAGGCGGAAGCATAAGCGCACCGGCGCCGGGCGCCGCCGCAACAGGCTTCCTCTATTTATATAATGGTTGTTCGCGGTATATGATAAACAGATGTTCGCGCGAAAGCCCCGACGGCAATCAGTTCTCTTTAAGAACGTAAATGTCGTTGAGGTTGCGGGCCATGCCGTTGAGGTCAAGACCGTAGCCGATGATGAATTTCGACGGTATCTCGAAGCCTACGTAGTCCGGTTTCAGAGGACGCACCAGGGCCTGGGGCTTGAAAAGCAGCGTGGCGATTTTGATTTCGGCGGGTTCGTGCTTCTGAAGGTCGCCGATGAGGCGGTACATGGTGTTGCCGGTGTCGACGATATCCTCCACGATAATTACCGTGCGGTCCTTGATGTCTTCGTGAAGACCGAGGACTTCGTTGACGACTCCCGTGCTTGAAGTGCCGTCGTAGCTTTTGAGCCTTATGAAACTGATTTCAGCGTCGATTTCCTCGGCGGCGCGGAAAAGGTCCGAGGCAAAAGCAAAAGCCCCGTTCAGAACACATAGGAACAAGGGCTTTTTACCGGCGCAGTCGCGGCATATTTCTTTTCCGAGCTCACTCACGCGGGCATCGATGTCATGCTTGGAGATATAGGGCTCGAAAGTCAGGCCCTCGTAGGTCACTTGTTTCATCGTTCGGTTGTGAATATAATTGCGCAAAGGTACAAATTTTTCTTAAAACACGAAACACCTCCCCGCATGAAATTTTCCCCCCTCAGGAGAAAGAGGAATTAGAAAAAGCAAGCAGGACCGAAAGATTAACGTGGCTATAGGAAAGCATTAAGCATCTCGTAGTAAAGCCCATAAAATTCCTAAAGCCTCTAAAGACCTTAAAGACCCTACTCCCCAAGCATTAATGATTTTCAAGAAATGATTGATAGAGAGCTACAGGGCCATAATGCCATAGTTTGGTGCTTTCATCTTCAAGCTCGCGGTAAGTTACTGAATCATAAATCCGCCGCAAAGCTTCGATAATCGGCAGCCCGAAGTCGGCGGCATACATCGCCGCCATTCTGCTGACTTTGCCGGGGAGTATCAGATATAGATTCTGTTGGGTAATCTTTCTGTCTGTCATTTTCTCACCTCCTTCGCTTCAACCCACTTCACACTTGCAAGCGCTCTGTCGCTGTGGATTAATATCTGGTTGACAAGTTTATATGCGCGAAGTTCGGTTATCAGCTCGTGCTTGTCTATCAGCCCGGCCTCATACAGTGCGAACGCCGCATATACGCGGTCGTTTGCCACCGGGCCTTTCACTATGTCATATTGGTGTTTAAAATCGGGATTAGTCCGGTTGGCCATGACAAAATCAAGCCATATTTCATCCGGTCGTTCAAAAGCAAGTGTTTCAAACCCATCCTCCAGGGATTCGTCATACTCGTATATGTTGACGTAACCGAGCTTTATGTCGCCTTTGAACTTGCGGCGAACCCAAGCCTCGGCCTGACTGGCAGAGGATGTAAGATAGAAGCCCTCGCCATAATCGAGTGTTCGGTTGGGTCTGCGTATTTCGGGCGTTGCCACTATCTCGAGGCTTCCGTGATATAGCTTTGTCATTTTTGGTCTGCTTCTATGAAATCGTCTATCTCAGCCAATATCCAGCCGGGGCTTTGGGTGTGGAGCACATCGAAATTCTCGGACAGATATTCCATGACGCCATGGTCGGAGAATATTTTTGATGCTTCAGCTCCCGGCAGACGGTGTGCGTTCTTGTATATCTCGACGCAAAAAGCGATGAAATATCCGATATCGTCGATTCTATTTCGTTCCATAGTCATTCAGAAGCTTAGGCCATGCTGTTTATGCAAAGTTACTAAGAAAATATGATATGGCGGCTCAGTATTTGAAGGAATTGGTTTCCTTGATGTAGAGGCGGTAGGCGGCGATGGCGCCGGGGGTGTCGCTTTCCATGCGCGGCAGGTACTGGATGCCCGAGATGGTCTGCGGGGCGCCGAGGTCGATTACTACCTGGTGCGGGTAGGGCTTGCCGGGCTCTGTGCTCCAGTAGGTCGATTCCTGAAGGTCGAATATCTTGTCGGCGGTGTGGTTGCCGGTGGCGGTCGCTTCGCTGTCGGCGTAGAGTGCCGTCCAGGTTTCGCGGGAGAGCCGGCCGCCGTTCTCGTCGAGCACGTAAAGCTCGGCGATGGCTGCGGTGCCACCGTCGCCGGCGGGGCTGACGGCCTCAAGGCAGATATAGCGTCCGCGCTGCGGGACGTCGAGCCGCACCTCCTGCCAGCCGTTGCCGCGGCGGAAGGTGCCGGAGAGCGCCGGCGTCTCGGCGCTGAGGTCGAGTTCCTGGCCCTCGGTGCGGTGCTTCTGTGGTCCGGAGAGTTGCAGCCGGTCGAGTATCGGCTCGGCGAGGCCTTCGCTGCGGGCCTGGCGCGGGCCGACGATGTCGAACACTATTATCTCGTTCTCGCCTTCGCGCAGCCAGCAACCGGGCATGTAGAGGGTCTGCTGCGGTCCGATTTCCCAGATGCGGCCCAGCGGATGGCCGTTGACGTAGACCAGTCCTTTGCCCCAGGTCTCGAAAATCAGGAAGGTATCGGAGGGGCGGCCGACCTCGAAGGTCGCGCGGTAGGCGCCCGCGGGCAGGCGCCCGTCGGCGGCCGTCGCTTCGGAGACGGGCAGGTAGTCCATGGCGGCATAGGTGCCGTAGCTATCGCCGATGTTGAATACCTGCCAGTCGCGCAGCTCCTCGGTGCGGGTCTGGCCGTCGTGCGTCGTAGTCAGAGTGACGTTTTCGGTGATGCCCTTGAAGTCCTTGATGGCGCGGCCGAAATTGATGCGTCCCATGGCTTCGACCAGTATGTCCAGGCGGGCTCCGGCGGCGCAGGAGGGCACGGTGAGTTCTTTCTCGCCGTTGCGGCGGTCGAGCTTGCCGATGTAGCGGCCGTCGACGAACACCTGCGCGAAATCGTGCGGGTCGCTGACGGTCAGCACCGCCGGCGCACCGAGTGGGGGCAGCGCCGTGCGGTAGAGTATCGACCCGAAGCCCTGGTCGTATTCCTCCATGGTCCTTATCACCGAATCGGTTTTCGCCTCGGGCAGGTTCGACCACAGCGGAGCCACCTCCGTGAACTCGAAGGCCGGAATCGCAATCGGCTCAATCAGTTCGGGCAGCGGCGTCTGCTCCTGGCCGTCCATGTAGCGGGCGAGCACATCGCGCAGCATCCAGTACTTTTCCGTCGGCTGCCCCGACTCGCTGATGGGAGCGTCGTAGTCGTAGGAAGTCACGTCAGGCGCGAAGCCAGGCGAATTGGCACCGGCCCAGTGGCCCCAGTTTGTGCCTCCGTGGGTCATGTAGAGGCTGAAGGAAATACCTTTGGAGAGCATCTCGTCGATGCCGGCAATCATGTCGGAGGCCGGGCGCGTCTCGTGGTTGGCGCCCCATTTGTCGAACCACCCGCTCCAGAATTCCGAACACATCAGCGGACTGTGCGGGCGTACCTCCTTCAGCGGTGCGAACTGCTGGTCGATATCGGCTCCCGTGCCGAAATTCATCGTCCATATCAGGTCGTCCAGACCGTTGTTGAGGAAGTTCGACGACCAGTCGCACTGGAAAAGCGTCACCTTATCGCCGAAATTGCGGCGCAGCATGTCGCGGATTCGGCCCACGTATTCCTTGTCGGTGCCGTAGGAGCCGTATTCGTTCTCGACCTGCACCATGATGATGGGACCGCCGTCGGCAATCGTCAGGTCGCCGACCTGGGCGGCTACGGCGTTCTGGAACTTGTCGACGCGCTCCAGGAAGTAGGGGTCGGACTCGCGCAGGCGGATGTCCTTCTTCCTGAGCAACCACCAGGGCAGACCGCCCATCTCCCACTCGGCACAGACATACGGCCCGGGGCGCAGAATCACTTTCATGCCGTTGCGGTCGCATAGCCGCACGAACTCGCGCAGGTCGTTCTGACCTGTGAAATCAAAACTGTCGGGCGTCGGCTCGTGGGCGTTCCAGAATACGTAGAGACACACCGTATTCATCCCCAGTGCTTTGCAGAGCTGAATGCGCTGCTCCCAGTATTCCCGCGGAATGCGCGGATAGTGCAGTTCGGCCGCCTTGACAACGAAAGGCTCTCCGTTGAGCAGGAAAACTCCGTCGCCGCTCCCGAACGACCCGCACTCAGCGGCATAAGCCCCGGAGCCCCCGGCAAGACATATGGTAATTAAAAGGAAAAGCAGAATCCTGTTCTTCATGGTGAAAACGCACCGGCCAAAAACGGCTGCCGGCCTCCAGGACACAAAGATAATAAAATTCCAGCACCCACACGCTCCACATCTAAGAATAATTGGCAAAACCCATGCCCCTCCGCCATGCGCATTAATTGATCCAATGACTCAAATAAACCCGATTACTCCCAAATTCAGATATTGGAAGCGGCTTTTGCTCATTAGTTCTACAATTACTATCTTTGTCAATGAAATCCAATCTATGACACAGGAAAAGAACATAGGCAACGTATATCTGCAATTTATCGCTTACTTGCAGATCATCGGTATCATACTTGTGGTGTTCGGGCATTCTTTCCATGAGTATCCGGACGGTTACGGCGGGTCGTCATTGCTCTTATACCGAATGATTTACAGTTTCCATATGCCTTTATTTGTGTTTCTGTCGGGTTTCCTTATGATTTTTACGACAAGGACACGGAATGCCCGGGCCCCTGGAATCTGGGATTTCACCAGAAAGAAAGTGTTGAGACTGCTGCTGCCCTTTGTGGTTCTTACTCTTGCAACTTTCATTCCGAGAGTTTTGCTATCGGACTATGCCGACGATGCGAAGGAACTGACACTTACAGCTTTTGCCCGGGCGTTCCTATATCATCGCGATCTTGTCCATCCTTATTTATGGTTCCTGCAGGTTATTTTTACTCTGCTTGTTTTGAGTTATATTTTTATTAACTTACTTGAAAAGACACATGCAGGCCATAAGGCTGTTTATCTGACGCTGCTGCTGTTTTTCATCATTGCGAGAAGCAGAGTATTCGACTTTACCGATGTCTTTTCTTTTGGGGAGACACTTTATTTAGGCGTATTCTTTGCTGCCGGAATTTTGTTCTGCCATTACATGCCGCAGATCGACAGGTATATACGTTGGACTTCGCCGGCTGTATTCGCCGGGTTTGGCGCCGGCTGGGCTGTCCTTTTCTTTTTAACCGAAAACACGCCTTACGATGTTTTCTGTTCTTTTGCGGGCATTTCCATGTGCGTTTCGCTGGCGCGCATACTTGAAGCGCGAGACATACATTTTCTCGACCATCTTCATGGCGCCAACTATCTGATATTCCTGGCCTCATGGTATATGAACGTGCTTACGCAGCAGATACTCCACCATTTCACCGACTTTCCCTGGTGGATCTACACCATCCTGTCGCTGACGGCCGGCATTTACGTGCCATGGCTCGGCTACCGCTGGCTCAGGAAGCATCGCGACAGCCGCTGGGCCCGAGTCTGCGCTTTTTTGCTGGGTCAGAGAATTTGAGAATTTGAGAATTTGACTTAAATAAAAAATAGTGCGGAAATTTGGTGCGGTGAAAATTTTTTTGTTACTTTGCACTCTGATTTGCAGCACATCCTTTTAAAGCGGTTCGGAAAAGATGCACCGGACCGCGATATGAGACTGCGATGTCGGCTTGCAAGTCCCTGAGCTTTAAAGAAATAAAACGAACGATAAACCAACAGCAGCCATGTCAAAGATTTGTCAGATTACCGGCAAAAAAGCATTGGTGGGTAACAACGTTTCTCACTCGAAGCGTCGCACCAAGCGTAAATTTAATGTAAACCTCTTCAACAAGAAGTTCTACTGGGTAGAGCAGGGAGTCTGGATTATGCTCACTATCTCCGCTGCAGGTCTGCGCACCATCAACAAGATGGGCCTGAACGCCGCCATGGAGCAGGCTACCGAAAAAGGATTCCTCAACCCCAACGACATCAAGTTTCTCGCTATCTAACTCACCTCTCTAATCTACAGAAATAATGGCAAAGAAATCGAAAGACGCCCGCGTACAGGTCATCCTCGAATGCACCGAACACAAGGCCAGCGGTATGCCCGGCACTTCCCGCTATATTACCACCAAGAACCGCAAGAACACCCCCGAGAGACTCGAGCTTAAGAAATACAACCCCATTCTTAAGCGAATGACCATCCACAAAGAAATCAAATAAATCCTTCTAAGATATGGCAAAGAAAACCGTTGCATCGCTCCAGAAAGGCGAAGGCCGCACCTACTCCAAGGTCATCAAGATGGTGAAGAGCCCCAAAACCGGTGCCTACACCTTCCAGGAACAGATGGTACCCAACGACGCCGTTAAGGACGTCCTCAAGTAAGACCTTCCTGATATAAAATATTTACGGCGGTCATCCCCTGCAGGATGGCCGCCGTTGCGTTGTTGTCCGCCGGAATGGCGGAGAGTCAGACGTTGAAGCGGAAGTGCATGATGTCGCCGTCCTGGACGACGTATTCCTTGCCTTCGACGGCCATCTTGCCGGCGTCGCGGACGGCGCTCTCGCCGCCGAGGCTTACGTAGTCGTCGTACTTGATTACCTCGGCGCGTATGAAGCCTTTCTCGAAGTCGGTGTGGATGATGCCTGCGCAGCGGGGTGCCTTGCTGCCGCGGCGGAATGTCCAGGCGCGCACTTCGTCCTCGCCGGCGGTGAAGAATGTCTGGAGGTCCAGCAGCTTGTAGGCAGAACGGATCAGACGGCTTACGCCGCTCTCCTGAAGGCCGATTTCGGCGAGGAATTCCTGGCGTTCCTCGAAGGTGTCGAGTTCGGCGATGTCGCTCTCGGTGGCGGCGGCGACGATGAGGAGTTCGGCGCCTTCGTCCTTGATGGCTTCGCGGACTTCGTCGACGTAGTGGTTGCCGCCGACGGCGGATGCGTCGTCGACGTTGCATACGTAGAGGACGGGCTTGGAGGTGAGCAGGAAGAGCTCGCGGGCGAATTTTTGCTCGTCGACGCTGTCGAAGGTCACCGAGCGGGCGGGCAGGCCCTTGTCCAGCGCTTCCTTGATGCGGGCCAGGACGCCGTACTGGAGCTTGGCGACCTTGTCGCCTACCTGAGCGGCCTTGAGGGTCTTGGCGATGCGGCTTTCGATGGTCTCCAGGTCCTTTATGAGGAGCTCGTAGTCGATGATTTCCTTGTCGCGCACGGGGTTGACGGAGCCGTCGACGTGGGTGATGTTGTCGTCGTCAAAGCAGCGGAGAACGTGGATTATGGCATCGGTCTCGCGGATGTTGGCCAGGAATTTGTTGCCGAGGCCCTCGCCCTTGGAAGCGCCTTTGACCAGTCCGGCGATGTCGACGATTTCCACCGTAGCTGGTACGATGGAGCGGGGATTGCACATTTCGACGAGTCTGGTAAGCCGGTCGTCAGGCACCGTGATTACGCCGACATTGGGCTCGATGGTGCAGAAGGGAAAGTTGGCGGACTGGGCCTTGGCGTTGGACAGACAGTTGAACAACGTCGACTTGCCTACGTTGGGCAGTCCTACTATACCGCATTGTAATGCCATTGTGATTCAGTAGATTAGGCGCCGAAGCGCTATGATTCGATGCACCGGCACATGCTCCGGTGCTTTTGCGAGCACAAAGTTAGCAAAAATTTCCTTATCAACAGCTGTTTTCCCATGCGCCGGGTCGCGGAAGACCCCGGCCATTTTTCTCATCCCGGCGAAAAATACTTTGGCAAAGTAAAAATAATTCTTAACTTTGTCCCTGCAAAGCTTCTCCTGGCGCCCCCGCCGGACAAAAGGAGGATGCTGAGGCGACCTTAGACCTGAAATCCAAAACAATACAATGAGAAAACAACTATTTGCAGCCACAGCGGTAGTTCTCGCCCTTACAGCCTGGGCCGAGAAACCTACCATAGTGCTTGGCACCGAAACCCTCGAGATCGACACCATCTTCCATGCCAAGGTAGGCCCCGGCACGACACAGACCCAGCTGCATCTCAGCGGTCAGCATCCTCTGGACGTGTTCTACCTTACCGTCGACAAGACCGCTCCCGGCGTATCCATCCATGCCGTCTGCCCCGGAGGCAAGATGGCCGGCAACATGCGCACCTCCGGCATGGCCGAGACCAACTCCAACGACAGCCGCCTCTACTTCTGCGGCACCAACGCCGACTTCTACTGGACCAGCGGCAAAGCCACCGACGGCAGCAGCCTCGTCGGCACGCCGACATATTCCGCAGCTGTCGACGGCGAAGTCTACCGTTCCAGTTCGTCGGGCTATCAGTTCTCAGTCGACGCCGAGGGCATCGCCCGCATCTGCCGCCTGAGCTGGGGCGACGGCACCGCCACCAAGGGCGACCGGACTGTGGCCTTCAAGGGCGTGAACAACGACGCCGTCAACAACGGCATCACTCTTTACACCACCCGCGGCTGGACATCGCCCTGCATGGGTCAGTATGCCGGCTCATGCGCCGAAGTGACCGCCAGGCTCGTTGACGGTCAGAAGTACGAGACCGGCGGTTCCTTCCAGGTCCAGGTGACCGGCACTCCCACGTCGACCGGCGACACCCCCATACCCGCCGACGGCTGCGTGCTGATGGCCCGCGGCAATGCCGTGGACTTCGTCAACGCCCTCCAGCCCGGCGACATCGTTACCCTCGGCCAGGTTATCAAGACTCCCGAAGGCCAGCGCATCACCCCGATGCAGATTGTCAGCGGCAATCCCAAGAACGTCGGCGGCGGCGTGAACCTCAACAGCGAGGGCGAGCGCGGCGACGCCAAGGACCGCCATCCCCGCACGGGCATAGGCGTAAGCCAGGACGGTAATACTATAATAATGATGGTAGTCGACGGCCGCGGCGCCTCCTACGGCGTTACCACCGGCATGCTCGGCGACCTGCTCATCCGCGCCGGCGCCTACGAGAGCGTCAACCTCGACGGCGGCGGCTCCTCGACCCTCTATACCGCCGCCCTGGGCGTGCGCAACAAGTGCTCCGACGGCAATGAGCGCGCCGTGGGCAACGGCATCTTCGCCGTAGTCGACGGCAATGTCCGCGATACCGAAGTGGCATCGCTCGAATTCAAGGACTGGCGCATGGACCTGCCGCAGATGGGTATGTACACCCCGACGGTCTTCGCCTACAACGCTGCCGGCGTGATGATCGACAAGGACTTCAAGGACTTCACCCTCAGCTGCCCCGAAACCCTCGGCGAAATCAGCGCCGACGGCAAGAGCCTCTTCGCTACCGGCACGCAGCATGGCGTCCTGACTGCCACCTTCGGCAATGCCGCTCCCGCGCGTATTCCCGTCTATATTTCCGCGGCAGAAATCCAGCCGCGCCTGAGCAGCGTCCTCCTGGACCTCGAGACCACCTATACCGTCGAGCTGCAGGCTCTCGTTCAGGGCAATACCATCAGCGTCAGCCCCTCGGCCTACGACTGGAGCAGCAGCGACGCCGCCGTGGCTACCGTCAGCGAGGACGGCGTGGTAACGCCCGTCGGCGCAGGCACCTGCACCGTGACCGGCTCGCACGGCGAGCAGAGCTTCGACATCGAAGTCAAGGTTGAGGCCCGTCCCGGCGATGTAGTTCCCGTCGAGTCTGCCTTCGAAGGCTGGACCGTCGCCAAGACCCTTGTCAGCACCGTCAGCGCCAGCCTGCTCGAGAACGGTCTGGCCCTGGACTACACCATGGGTTCCAGCGTCCGCAGCCCTAAGATTACGCTGACCGACCGCAAGAACCTCACCGCCCGCCCCACCGGCCTGCAGATTCGCATGACCTCCGCCACGGCCACTCCCAAGCAGTTCGCCCTGACCTTCAGGCCGGCCAACCAGCGCATCAACATCAACGTGAACTTCACCGAATTCCCCGGCGACGGCACCGCCAGCTGGGTACTTCCCTTCGCCGACTATATGGATATCGATGATGCCGCAGTCTATCCCGTCGAGTTCGTGTCGATGGCCATCGTGCCTGGCGACGCAGCCAAGGCTACGGGCCACATCGACCTGCCCGGCATCGAGGTGCTCTACACCGGTGACCTTGGCGGCGTAGAGAACGTTACCGTCAACGCCGCCGGCGGACCCGAAGGCTGGTACACCATCCAGGGCGTAAGCCTCCCCGGCCGCCCCACCGCCCCCGGCCTCTACATCCACCGCACCGCCACCTACACCGCCAAAGTGGCAATCCGCTAACCCTACGTTTTTAGATAATACAAAGATAGCCGCTCACTATCCGGGCGGCTATCTTTGTATCCAATATCGAGGATGGCAACACATATCTTATTCCTTCTCCAGAACACAGTTTTATCATATAAATGGGAATTATCGCCAGATAAGCCAAAAGTATCAGAAATTTGTTGTAACTTTGTAATCAACTTAATAACAAGAGACAAGTATATGGCACGACCAATAGCAGAAACCCCGGTTTTGACAGGCGAAGACGCAGTCCGTTTCGAGAAACTCAGAATGGAAGTTGAGAGTCTGACCGAGGAGCAGCGCGCCGAGAATTCAAGAAAACTTAAAGAAGCGGTCAAGAAAGCGAAAGAATACATTACCATCTGTTTGTAAAAGATGAAACTTGTAAGACTTACGCCTGGAACCGCGCTTGACGGATTTGATTGCGGTGACGAAGATTTGAATAATTTTCTTGTCGAGGATGCCAAAGGTTTCCTCGACAAACGTATTGCCACTTCATATATCCTTGAGGATTGCGGCAGTATAGTCGCGTATTTCTGCCTTTTGAACGATAAAATCAGTCGTCAGGATGTTACCAATGGTCAATGGAAGAAAATCAAGGGCGGCTTTCCTGAGCGCAAGCAGTTCGGAAGTTACCCGGCAATCAAGATTGGCAGATTTGCCGTTTCATCTAAATACAAAGGTCGCAATATAGGTACAGACCTGATGAATCTTCTGAAAGACATGCTTAATGGTAATCCAAATTATTCCGCATTCCGCTATCTGACTGTTGATGCCTACCTCTCTGCCATAAACTTCTATGTGAAAAACAATTTCAAAGTTCTGTCTGAAAAGATACAAAATGACCACACACGACTTATGTTTTTCGACATGATGGAACTGGAATAACCTTGCATTTCTTCAGGCATTTGAAATCTTTTTTCTGAGAATTTAACGAAAAGCAAACGCATCCCTGCGGCCGGCGGGCTCGGGGATGCGTTGCTTTAGGTGTGGTGCCGCGTGGGCAGATGGTCAGATTTCGTAGGGCTCCGAGCCGGGTTCGGAGTACCACTTGCTGTACATCAGGTAGTTCTTGGCTATCTTGATGTTGATTTCGCGGGCCTGGGCGGGGTCCACCATCTTGACGAACTTGGCGGGTGCGCCGG
>USGZ01000004.1 GCA_900554265.1 uncultured Porphyromonadaceae bacterium | reverse complement strand
GGGGCCCGGAGAGTTTGATGCGGACGAAGTCGATTATGAAGTCGGCCAGGGTGTCCAGGGGCATGGTGCTGCTGTCGACGCAGAGGTCGTAGCTGTCGGCGCGGCCCCAGCGCTTGTCGGTATAGAAGTTGTAGAAATTGGCGCGCAGCTTGTTGGTGCGCTCGGCCATCGTTATGGCTTCCGTAATAGACTTGGCGTCGCCGCGATCGAGGATGCGGCGGGCGCAGTTCTCCAGGGGAGCGTGGACGAATATGTTCACGACGTTCGGCAGGTCGCGGAGTATGTAGTCGGCGCTACGGCCTACGATGACGCAGGGCTCGGCGCGTGCGATTTCATGGATGAAGTCGCATTGGGCGTTGTAGATGTGGTCCGGACCTGACGCGGGCGCGGAGCCGAACCATCCGCCCGAATAGTAGCCCATCGAGATGGGAATTATTCCGCAGAGCATATGGGGCATGCGCTCGTCGTTCTCCTGGGCATACTCGCTGTTGAGGCCGGACTTTTCGGCAACCTTGGTGAGCAGCTTCTTGTCGTAGAACTCGATGCCGAGTCTGTCGGCGATGATGCGGCCCACGGCGCGTCCTCCGGAACCGAAGGAGCGGCCTATCGTGATCACATATTTATCCGGCAGGTTCATTTCTTTTCTTCTTCAGCCTTCTTGGCCGCTTTATTGGCTGCGGGCTTGCGGCCTGCTTTCTTTGCGGACTCCTTCTTTACGGGTTTGGCTTCGGCTTCGGGCTTGGGCTCGCACTGGCGGTGCTCGATGTTGTACTGCTCTACGTTCTTGCGCATCGAGGCGAGTTCCTTGTTGAGGGTCTCGATTTCCTGGCCCTGGTTCTTGATGGTGAGAAGCAGGGAGTTGAGTTCCTCGTTGTCGACTACGGAGGGGAATTCCTCCTCAACGCGCATCAGGAAGTCGGCCAGGACATTCATGTAGTTTGTGAAGGCCACGAAGGCGGTCTCGTAGGGGCTGAACAGGGAGTGCATGGCGCCGTCGGCCTTGCGCTTGGTGCTCATATAGAAGAAGTGGTCGCAGGTCTGGAGGTACTGCCAGTCCTGCTTGAGACGGCGGTTGTCGCACTTGCGCACGCGCTCGGCCACGGAGTAGAGCTTGCCGAAGGCCTCGTTCTGCAGGCGGTTGCCCAGCCAGGCGGAAGTGTCGCGGGCCTCGTCGGCGGCGGAGATGGGATGCATCACCGAGAGTTCGCCTACGGGTTTGATTTTGGCGACGGCCTCCGAGGGTGTCACGAAGTCGATGCCCCTCTCGGCGGCGAAGCGCGGCAGGGCCTCCAGGAAGGCGAAGATGCCGGAGGTGGCGGGCTGCAGGTCGCCGAATGTCTCCAGGTTCAGGAAGATGTTGACGATCTGCTCCTCGGCGGGGGTCGAGGCAATCCAGTCGATGTACTTGTCGGCGGTGAGGGGGAATTCGCTCCAGGAGGTGTCGGAGAAGCGGAAGGCTATGTCGTCGCTGAGCTTGCTGTTGCGCAGCAGGAGCTTGAGCTTGGGAGCGGAGGCGGCGGTATATACGTAGTTGGGCGACTTCCAGCCCAGGATGTGCTTGGCGCCTTCGGTGAGCACTCCCTTGAAGCCCATTTCGGCCAGCTGGGGAGCCAGGTCGTCGCAGTAGATGAGCTCGGTGTTGCGCACGATTTTCGGGGTCACGCCGAAGCGGTTCTTCAGCAGCGAGCTGGTGGCCTTGACCTGGTCCTCGAATTCCTCGGGGTCGGTCAGGGAGCTCAGCGAGTAGGCGTATGGCTGGGCCACGAACTCGACGCAGCGGGTCTCGGCCAGGCGGCGCAGCAGGTCGATGAACTCGGGGGCATACTGTTCGAACTGCTCGAAGGCGATGCCGGAGATGGCGATGGAGCACTTGAACTTGCCCTTGCTGGCTTCTATCATGCGCAGCAGAGTCTCTGCGGCGGGGATATAGCTGTTGTGGGCGATGCGGGCCATGATGTCGTCGTTGAGGAAGTCATCATAGTAGTAGTGGTCCTTGCCGATATCGAAGAAGCGGTATCTTTTGAGGCGGAAGGGCTGATGAATCTCGAAGTTGAAGCAGATAGCTTTCATATTGTGAGTTTTCGCTTCGCGAATTTTTAAGTTGTGGAATGATGGTTGATGATTGGAATTGGATTTATCGGCCCAATACCTTGTTATATATGTCGATTACCTTGCGGCCGGCCTTGTCCCAGGTAATCTGGGCCACTTCAGCCAGGCCGTCCTCGCGCAGCTGCTTGTAGAGCGCCGGGTAGGTGATGATGGCGTGGATGGCGTCGGCCATGGCGTCGATGTCCCAGTAGTCGGTCTTGATCACGTTGTCCAGGATTTCGGCGCAGCCGCTCTGCTTGGAGATAATCGAGGGCACGCCCATCTGCATGGCCTCCAGGGGCGAGATGCCGAAGGGCTCGGAGACGGAGGGCATGATGTAGACGTCGGAGGCCTTGAGCATTTCGTAGACCTGGCGCCCTTTCTGGAAGCCGGGGAAGTGGAAGCGGTCCGCGATTCCGCGTTCGGCGGCCAGCTCGATCATCTTGTCCATCATGTCGCCGCTGCCGGCCATTACGAAGCGCACGTTGGGGCAGTTGCGGAGCACTTTGGCGGCAGCCTCTACGAAATACTCGGGACCTTTCTGCATGGTGATTCGGCCCAGGAAGGTTACGACTTTCTCCTTGGTCTCGCGCAGGTTTGGCACGTTGAGGAGCTCCTGGTCAAGAGGCACGACGGCGTTGTGGACAGTCGTCACCTTGGCGGGGTCGACGCCGTAGTGGTCGATTACGGTCTGGCGCGTGAGGTTCGACACGGTGATGATATGGTCGGCGTGGGTCATGCCGTCGCGCTCGATGCCGTAGACGGTCGGGTTGGGCTTCCCTCGCGAGCGGTCGTACTCGGTTGCGTGGACGTGGATAACCAGGGGTTTGCCCGTAACCTGCTTGGCGTGGATGCCGGCGGGGTAAGTCAGCCAGTCGTGGCTGTGGATGATGTCGAAGTCCAGGGTGCGGGCGATTACGCCGGCGGTGATGGAGTAGTTGTTTATTTCCTCGAGCAGGTTCGAGGGATATTTGCCGGAGAACTCGATGCACCCCAGGTCGTTGGTGCGCATATAGTTGAAGTCGGCGTAGATGTGGTCGCGTAGGCGGAAGTACAGGTCGGGGTCCATGAGCTTGCCGATGCGGGACTCTACGTAGTCGCGGTTCACGTCGCGCCAGGCGACGGGCACCTGGCTGGTGCCGATGATGTGGGCGAAGCTGCGGTCCTCGTCGCCGAAAGGCTTCGGGATTACGAACGTGATGTCCATGTCGCCGCATTCCCACATTCCGCGTGTCAGGCCGTAGCTTGCCGTTCCGAGTCCGCCCAGGATGTGGGGCGGAAACTCCCAGCCGAACATTAATGCTTTCATGTCTGTGTGTTTTCGGAGTTTAGTTTGTGGGATTAATCCTGATTGAGGCGTTTGATGGTTCGCAGGGCGCGGAGCACTTCGGCCACGTTGGTGGCGTGGCTCACGGCGCCGCGGCCCGTGTAGGGCGGGTTGCCGTCGTATAGCTGCGACAGCGAGCCGATGCATCCCTGGGTCATCTCGTCCTCGAAGCCGATGAGCATGCGGTCGATGTAGGCCACGCCGCTCATGCCGAACACGCGCAGGTAGGCGTCGGCGTAGAAGCCTATCAGCCAGGGACGCGCGGGGCCGTTGTGCATGGCGAACTCGCGCTCATCGGGGCTGCCGAGGTAGTTGGGGCGGTAGCCGTAGCTCTTGGGCGAGAGGGTGCGCAGACCCTTGGGTGTAAGCAGCTCGCGCGTAACCACGTCCAGCACGCTCTTGCGCTGGCGCCGGTCCAGGGGCGAATGGTCCAGGCCGATGGCGATGGCCATGTTCGGACGTACGGAAGGCTCGGCGTAGCCGCCGTCGACGTAGTCGTAGAGGTAGCCGCTCTCGTTGAGGAAGGTGTCGATGAAGGGCGCCTTCATCCGGTCGGCCTCGTCGGTCCAGCGTTCGCGCTGGCTGCCGAATTCGGGCTTGTTCGCGGTAATGTCGGCGGCGAAGCGCAGCGCGTTGTACCACAGGGCGTTGAACTCGACGAGCTTGCCGGTGCGGCGCACTACGGGAGCGCCCCCGAGCATCGAGTTCATCCACGATACCGGCGTCAGATGGCCGTCGGTGCTCAGCAGGCCCGTCTCGGCGTCGACGTAGAGGTTCGGATGGCCGCCGCCCAGAATCCAGTCGACCAGCTTGGCCACGGCAAAGCCATAGCGCTCGGCGCACTTCTCCGCGCCCATGGTCTTGGCGTACTGCTGCAGTGCCCAGAGCGCCCACAGGGGAATGTCCGGATGCTCGATGCCGTGGATTTTATCGGATTTCTCGCCTTTGTCGGCGAAGCGGAACAGAGCCTCAAGAGCCGTGTCCATGATGTGCTCGTAGTCGGCGAAGTGGTCGATGGCCAGGGTCAGGCCCGGCAGCGCCATGAAGGTGTTGCGTGCCAGCACTATGCCCCAGGGAAAACCGGAAATTACGTACATGTCGGCGCCCTTGCGCATGTAGAACTGCTTTGCGGAGTTCTTCAGGCAGTTGAAGAAGGAGCTGCGCGGAGTGCGCGAGGCGATTTCGGCTGTGTACATCTTGGAGAGGCTGGCGGGCTTCACTTCCGAGATGCCTGCCGAGAAGATTACGGGCTGGCCCGGCTTGATGGGTATCTCGAAGTAGCCGGGTACCCAGAGGTCCTCGGAGTAGGGCACGCCGCGCTCAAGGTCCTTGACGTACTCGATGCCGTTGTACCAGTTGGGCTCGTCGACCCATGTGGCCATGTGGTTGAACTGCATGTAGAGCGTCGGGTAGCCTTCGTACATGCAGGTGGCGATGCCGTTGGCCACGGGACGGATCTCGCGGTTCACGGCGTCGTTGGCCACGCAGAGGTTGTTGACCTCGCGGAAGGCCAGGAAGGGGCGGAAGCGCAGCGTCGTCGGGGAGTGCGCCTCGACAAGGTTGTAGCGGATGAGAATGCGGTTCTCCTCGCTGATGAAGATTTTTTCTTTTGTGAGAATCACGCCTCCGACGCGGTAGGTCATGCGGGGCACGCTCTCGCAGTCAAACTCACGGACGTACTTGTGGCCGTTGGGGCTGTAGACACCGCCGCGGTAGCGGTGGATGCCCAGATTGAAGGGTGCGCCGTGCTGGATTACCGTTTCGTCGAGGCTCGACAGCAGTACGTAGTTCTTGCCGTCCAGCTCGTCGATGGGTATAACCAGCAGGCCGTGCTGCTTGCGGGTATTGCAGCCTATCAGCGAGGTGCAGTGGTAGGCGCCGGCCTGGTTGGTGCGCAGCATTTCCTTCGGGAGAGACTGGTCCAAGTTGATGAGAAGGTTCTTATCAAACTTAAGATAACTCATGTCAGGTTTTAGGTTATGTTGGAATTAGTGTTGCAGGTTTTATGTTATCGCCAAAGTTACTACTTTTTTTTAACCCTCACAAAGAAAACATCCCACAAAATACCCCGATATGCTGAAGAACATAGCGGGGCGCTTGCGTAGCTGCGTTTGTGTAATATTACTGCGGGCTCGATAAATCTCGCCCCCTGAGACAAAAACTGGCCTGCAGCCATTTTATGCGAAGGTTTCGGCCTGGGCCAGGAGGGGAGCGTCGAGGTCGCGGGGGAGGATGTTGGCTTCGGAGGGGGCGAGGGGCCAGTCGATGGCAAGGGCCGGGTCGAAGGGCGTGATGCCGCGCTCGGCGGTGGGGCAGTAATAATTGTCGACCTTGTACTGGAACACGGTGTTGTCCTCGAGAACGGCGAAGCCATGGGCGAAACCGCGGGGCACGAAGAGCTGGCGGCCGCTGTCGGCGCTGAGCTCTACGGCGATGTACCTGCCGAAAGCCGGCGACGAACGCCGCAGGTCGACGGCCACGTCGACGATGCGTCCGCGGCTGACTCTCACGAGCTTGGCCTGCGCATGGTCGCCGCACTGATAGTGGAGCCCGCGGATTACTCCGCGGTGCGAGAGCGACTCGTTCTCCTGCACGAAATCGACGGCGCCGACGGCGGCCTCGAAATCCGACTTGCGGAAGGTCTCGCAGAAATATCCGCGGCTGTCGCCGTGGCGGACGGGGTCGATTATCCACACGCCCGGCAGGGAGGTCTGAGTGAATTTCATATCAGTGCTCTAATTTGGCGCAAAATTACTATTTTTGCACGATAATACACTCGACCTCACTATGGAAAATTTGAATATAGTACTCCGCGACGATGCCGCCGTATGCGCGGACATGCTGCCGCTGAGCTACACGCGGCCCGTCGGCGCGATGCGCGTCGGCATAATGACTCTTGCGGAAAAGTGGCAGGCCCTGCTCCCGGGCGCCTACAGCTGGGACGCGCACTACGACTATCTGCGCGAGAAATTCCCCCTCGAAGCGGACCGCGAGGCGCCGGACACCATTACGATAGCCTCCGAGGTGGTGGCCACGCCCGAACTCGCCGCCGCCATCGCCGCTCTCGCGCCGGGCTGCGGGCTTGTCGACACCGAAGGCCGCTTTATCGCCAGCCGCGGGGCGGAACAGGGTACGACGGCCGAATATGCCGGCGAGGTAGTCCGTATCCGCCATGCCTACGACCTCTTCCTGCTTGCCGGCCGCGAAATCGAGGCCGACTTCCGGCTGATTACACGCGGGCGCCGGAGCCAGCCGCTGAGCCCGACAAACACCGTCGTCGGCGACCCGGCCCTGATATTCCTCGAGCCGGGAGCCAAGGCCGAGTGCGCGGTGTTCAACGTCACCGGCGGCCCGGTTTACCTCGGTGCGGACAGCGAGGTGATGGAAGGCGTGCTCATGCGCGGGCCCGTGGCCGTCGGGCGCCATTCGGTTGTGAACATGGGTGCGAAAATCTACGGCGCCACCACCCTCGGACCCTTCTGCAAAGTCGGCGGCGAGCTGAACAACGTAGTGATGCAGGGCTACTCGAACAAGGCCCACGACGGCTTCCTCGGCAATGCCGTGATCGGCGAGTGGTGCAACCTCGGCGCCGGATGCGTGGCCTCGAACCTGAAGAACAACTACGCCAAAATCAAGCTCTGGAACTATCCGGCGCGCCGCTTCCTGCCTACGGGACTGCAGTTCTGCGGCCTCATCATGGGCGACCACTCCAAGGCCGGTATCAACACCATGTTCAATACCGCAACGGTAATCGGCGTGGGCGTCAATATCCACCAGGCCGGCTTCCCGCGCGCCTTCGTGGCTTCCTTCAGCGACGGCGGCTCCAGCTCCGGCTTCACCGACGTTCCCCTGGGTCCCTTCCTGGAGACGGCCCGCACGGTGATGGCCCGCCGCGGCATCGAACTCACGGCCGCCGACGTCCGCATGTTTGAATCCATCAAAGCCGCCGCCGAAGCGTACAAGTGATTGGAACTGGGTCAATTAGCCTGATTGGTCCAATTAGTCCGATTCCCGGACGCCTATTTATTGCTGGCCGGCGGGGTGGAGTTCGGAAAAATTTGTTTATCTTTGCGGTGCATGTTTAAGCTAAATGCGAATAAAAATGGAAAATGAAATTAATTGGAGCAATCTGCCGTTCGGATATGTGAAGACGGACTTCAACGTCCGCTGCTACTTCAAGGACGGCAAATGGGGCCCTGTAGAGGTTTCCGACTCCGAGAATCTGAATATTCATATAGCCGCCACCGCCCTGCACTACGGTCAGGAAATCTTCGAGGGCCTCAAGGCCTTCCGCGGCAAGGACGGCAAAATCCGTATATTCCGCCTGGAAGAAAATGCAAAGCGCATCCGCAGCAGCGCCGAAGGTCTGCTGATGGAGCCCATACCCGAGGACCTCTTCTGCAAGATGTGTATCGAGGCCGTCAAGCTCAACGAGCGCTTCGTGCCTCCCTACGGCACAGGCGCCAGCCTCTATATCCGTCCGCTGGAAATCGGCATGACAGCCCGCGTGGGCGTCAAGGAAGCCGACGAATACCTCTTCCTGGTGCTCGTAACCCCCGTTGGTCCCTACTTCAAGACCGGCTTCGGCTGCACCAACATCTGCA
Source organism: uncultured Porphyromonadaceae bacterium (assembly GCA_900554265.1). Classification (GTDB taxonomy): domain Bacteria; phylum Bacteroidota; class Bacteroidia; order Bacteroidales; family Muribaculaceae; genus CAG-873. The sequence continues at coordinate 7,339 of USGZ01000004.1, read as the reverse complement.
TCACCCGCGAACACGACCGCGTCGCTCCCCACGGCACCGGCCGCTTCAAGTGCGGCGGCAACTACGCCGCTTCCCTCACCGCCGGCAAGATGGCCAAGGAAAAAGGCTACTCCGCTGTGCTTTATCTCGATCCGAAGGAAAACAAGTACCTCGACGAGTGCGGCCCGGCCAACTTCTATGCCGTGAAGGACGGCGTGTACATCACTCCGGCCAGCGAGTCCATCCTGCCCTCGATTACCAACAAGAGTCTCCAGACGCTCTGCAAGGACCTCGGCATTCCCGTCGAGGCTCGCCGCATTCCCATAGAGGAGCTCGAGGACGTGAGCGAGGCCGCAGCCTGCGGTACAGCCGCCGTCTGCAGCCCCGTAGGCCAGATCGACGATATCGACACCGGCAAGAAGTACGTCATCTCCAAGGACGGCAAGCCCGGCCCCGTGACCACCAGGCTCTACAACACCCTGAACGCCATCCGTCTGGGTGAAATCGAGGACGTTCACGGCTGGAACACCATCGTGGAATAATGGAAGATTTCGACTGGCAAGCCGCAATCGACAGATACTATCCCGCAGGCCGCAAGGCCCGCGGGATTTTGTTGGAACACAGCCGACGCGTCGCCGCCCTGGCCCTGCACATAGCGCATCACAACAAGCTCCCGCTGACCGACAGCGAGATTACCGCCGCGGCCATGCTCCACGACATCGGCATCATCGCCACCGACGCCCCCGGCATCGACTGCCACGGCTCGGCTCCCTACCTGGCCCACGGCTCCTTCGGGGCCGACATGCTGCGCAGCCTCGGCGCGCCGGAAAAGTACGCCCTCGTGGCCGAGCGCCATACCGGTGCCGGTCTGACGCCGGAGGAAATCGCCTCCGCCGGGCTGCCGTTGCCTCCAGGCCGCGACTATATGCCCCATAGCCTGCTCGAGCGGCTGATATGCTACGCCGACTGCTTCTACAGCAAGGGCACTTCGCTGGACTTCAAGCCCCTGGAGCGCGTGCGCAAGTCGATGGAGCGCTTCGGCCCCGGCGTCCTCGAGCGCTTCGACGCCATGCGACGCGAATTTCCATTCGATACCAGCGGCAGGGAATTGGACTAATTAGCCTAATTAGTCTAATAAAATTGGTCGAATTGGTCAAATTAGCCTAATTAGACTAAATTTTTGCTTCCCAGATGTTAAATTTTTGACTTTTTGAGGTTAAAAGTTGATTTTTATTTGGAAAAATGAAAAATTAGCTTTTACTTTGGCGTGCTAATAAAGAGGAAGCCAATTCGTACTTTACTTTTTTCAAAATTAAAAAGAACGGCCGGAGTGATTCCGGCCGTTGCTTTTGTATATGCGGTGCTTATTCGCCGTGATGTACAGGGGGATAGTCGAGTGTGTAGTGGAGTCCGCGGCTTTCGCGGCGCTCCTTGGCCTGGCGCATGATCAGGTAGCCCACGTTGATGATATTGCGCAGTTCGCAGATTTCACGCGAAGCCTTGCTGCACTTGAACAGGCGCTCGGTCTCCTCATAGAGGATGTCGAGGCGGTTCCAGGCGCGGTCCAGGCGCAGGTTGCTGCGCACGATGCCTACGTAAGTGCCCATAATCTGGCCTACTTCCTTGATGCTCTGGGTTATGAGCACCATTTCCTCGGGATGGCGCGTGCCTTCGTCGTTCCATTCGGGAACGTCGCCGCGCAGCGAGATATTCCCGACCTCGCCGGAGGCGTGCTGTGCGGCGGCGTCGGCGTAGACCACGGCTTCGATAAGCGAGTTGGACGCCAGGCGGTTGCCGCCGTGGAGGCCGGTGCATGAACATTCGCCCAGGGCGTAGAGATGGCGGATGGAGCTCTCGCCGTTGGTGTCGACCTTGATGCCGCCGCAGAGGTAGTGGGCCGCCGGAGCGACGGGAATGTAGTCCTTGGTGATGTCGATGCCCAGCGACAGGCACTTGGCGTAGATGTTCGGGAAGTGCTTCCTGGTTTCCTCCGGGTCCTTGTGGGTCACGTCGAGGTATACGTGGTCGTCGCCGTAGGTCTTCATCTCGGAGTCGATGGCGCGGGCCACGATGTCGCGCGGCGCCAGCGACAGGCGCGGGTCGTACTTGTGCATGAATTCCTCGCCGCGGAGATTGCGCAGGACGGCGCCGTAGCCGCGCATGGCCTCGGTGATGAGGAAGGAGGGGCGGTCGCCGGGATGGAAGAGGGCCGTCGGGTGGAACTGGATGAATTCCATGTCCGATACGGTGCCCTTGGCGCGGTAGACCATGGCGATGCCGTCGCCGGTGGCGATAAGCGGGTTGGTGGTGGTCTGGTAGACGGCGCCGACGCCGCCGGTGGCCATTACGGTGATTTTGCTCAGGAAGGTTTCGACCTTGCCGCTTTCGAGGTCCAGGACGTAGGCGCCGTAGCAGGTGATGTCGGGCGTACGGCGCGTCACGATTTTGCCCAGGTGGTGCTGGGTGATGATTTCGATGGCGAAGTGGCGCTCGAAGACGTCGATGTCCGGATTGTTTCTCACAGCCTCGATGAGTCCGCGCTGGATTTCGAAGCCGGTGTTGTCGGCGTGGTGAAGGATTCGGAATTCGCTGTGGCCGCCCTCGCGGTGCAGGTCGAAGCTGCCGTCCTCCTTGCGGTCGAAGTTTATGCCCCACTGCAGCAGCTGGCGTATCTGCTCGGGAGCGCCTTTTACGACTTTCTCCACCGCCGCGGGGTCGCTGAGCCAGTCGCCGGCGACCATCGTATCGTGGATATGCTTTTCAAAATTGTCTAATTCAAGGTTGGTCACCGAAGCGACGCCGCCCTGCGCGAGGGCCGTGTTCGCTTCCTCGAGATTTGTCTTGCAGACCAACGCTACCTTCACGCCGGGCCTGGCCACCTTGAGGGCGAAACTCATGCCGGCGATTCCGGAACCGATAACGAGGTAATCGTAACTGTGAGTCATGACTGGTTGTTGATGTTAGTCGCTGCAAAATTACTCAATAATATGATATAGTGTATCTCCGCGACCTGAAAAATTGAGGCGGCGAGCCTTTATAACTATTTTTAGCCTGTAATTCCGCGTTATTTTCAGTACCTTTGCACCTGGAGGGCGCCGCTGGCGCTGTATTGCAATGAAAAAGACAGGAAACCAGATAAATATGCTCAGCGGGCCGCTGCTGTCGCGAATGTTGCTGTTCGCGCTGCCCCTTATCGCCAGCGGCGTGCTGCAGCAGAGCTTCAATTCCGTGGACGTTGCCGTGGTAGGCCATTTCTCGGGGCGCCATGCCCTGGCGGCCGTAGGCAGCACCGGACCGGTTATCGGCCTGCTCATCAATCTTTTCCTGGGCATTTCAGTGGGTGTCAACGTCGTTATCGCCAACTTCATCGGCCAGGGCAACAGTTCGGGCGTGCGCCGCGCCGTTTCGGCCTCGGCCATCCTGGCGCTGGTCTGCGGCGTGCTGATGCTCATTATCGGCGAGAGCATGGCGCGCCCCGTGCTCGAGCTTACCGGTACGCCGGAGGAGGTGCTGGACAGCGCCGTGAGCTACATGCGCATATTCGTCCTCGGGCTCCCCTTCCTGGTAATCTATAATTTCGGGTCGGCCATCCTGCGTAGTGTCGGCGATACGCGCCGGCCTTTCTACAGCCTCATCGCCGCGGGCATCGTCAACGTGATTCTCAATCTCGTGTTTGTCATCGGGCTGGGCATGGGCGTCGAGGGCGTGGCCTGGGGTACGGTGATTTCCAATGTTGTCAACGCCGGCATCATCTTCGCCATCCTCGTCCGCGAGAAGAGCGACATCCGCCTGGAAGTCCGCCAGATACGCCGCGAACCCGAGCAGATGAAGAAGATTGCCGCAATCGGCGTCCCCGCCGGCCTGCAGGGCGCCGTGTTCGCCCTGTCGAACACCTTCATCCTCTCGTCAATCAACAGTTTCGGCGCCGATGCGACCGCCGGCTCCGCCGCAGCCATCAACTACGAGTTCTACTGCTACTTCCCCATCGCGGCAATCGGACAGACCGCCGTGGCCTTCATCAGCCAGAACTACGGCGCCGGCAACGTCGAGCGCATCAGGCGCGTGTTCCGCCTGAGCTTCATGCTGGCCTTCGTAATCAGTCTGGTGCTCAACGTCACCGTGGCCTGGAAGGCCAATTTCTTCCTGAGCGTATTCACCTCCGACCCCGCCGTGCTGGTCTATGCTGATGTCCGAATCTGGACGGTCCTGCTGTTCCAGTTCATCGCCAGCTACTACGAAATCGCCGGATCGGCAATGCGAGGCCTGGGCTACTCGATGACGCCGACGCTCATCGTAATCTGCGGCACCTGCGTGCTGCGCCTGCTGTGGGTGTTTCTCTTTCCTTATCTGGGCGGCGATTTCCGCGAGCTGCTGGCCGTATATCCGGTATCGTGGCTGCTGACGGACATCTGCATGTTCATCGCCTACCGTCGCGTCTCGCGCCGCGCCTTCGCCAAGGCCACCGTTCCGGCGGCAATTGCGGCCAAATAATGCTTTTTTCGCCCCGTCGGGGCTGAAAAACAGGGATTTTACCGGAAATAGTCGTATATTTGTCGGCATAAGCTCCGAATCACTGTAACCCGACACCCTGACTATGGCAAAAAGCAGAGCCGGAATCTTCTCCAAATCCGACCGCAAGGCTGCGGGCGAGAACTTTTTCCGCAACCCCGAAAGCTACGCGCGCATGCTCGGCGATTCCGACCACGACATATGGAATACCATGAAGTCGTCCGGACTCAGTTCCGAGGCCGATTACTATTACCGCAAAATCAGAAGCTGCGGCGAGTCCGGCGTGCTGGAATTCGCCTTTTACCTCAATCCCGAGTTGCCGTATCCCGTTCCGGTGGACGACAATGGCCGCACCGTCAACGTCAACAGCATCGACGAGTACTACAGCGCTATGAACTCGGGCGAGATGATGTACTTCGGCTTCCAGGCGGATGACGCTTTCATCGGCTGGCTCAACGCCCGCTGGCCCCGACTTGGTTTCGAGGCCCGGCAGATCGCCGGCGGCTCCGGCTCGCGCGAGGACCGCGCCGAGCGAATCCACTTCGCCATTACGGCCGACTACGGCTTCGACGGCCTCCGTAAAGGCGAATCGGCCCTTTACGACCTCGAGGACTATGCCAATCAGCTCGTGGCAAATTACGAGGAGTTCGCTCGCCTCGAGCGCCATCCCGACCGCTCCGTCGACAGCCTCGAAATGGCCGACGACTCCCGGCTGCTCGCCTACTTCAAGGCCCGCAAGGCCGACCCGGGGAAGATAGAGTGGATTCAGTGGTGCCAGAAGCAGGTCAGGGCGAATCGCGAGAAATTCGGCCCTTACAGCACGCGCATCGCCAATCTCAAGGCCGCCGCGGGCATTCTCGGCGAAGTGCCCGGGATTACTGTCCACGGAAAGACCTTCCGCAGCCCCGACGATATCCGCGCCGCCGCCGACAGGATTTCCTGGTGGCCGCGAAGCCAGGTCGACTTTATCGCCGACTGGGCCACGCTTTTCTACCAGGAAAGCCCCTTTATCGAGCAGACGCCCTCCTACGGCAAGACCCTCGAATACTGCAACTTGCTCGAACAGAGCCTCCCCGGATGCTGGTATATGCAGCGGCGCGAGTCGCTGCGCGATGCCTATGCCGATGCCCGCAAGGAGAACGGCGGCGCCTGGGCAAAGACCCTCGACCTGCGCCGCAAGGCGCTGACCTACGGAGTGCTGCCGATGGCCGTGGTGCTCCTCGGAGTCGCCGTCTGTCTGCTCATCAAGGGTGGAACGGCCCCGGGCGTCTACATCTCATGGGCGCTGATGGCCCTCGGCTTAGGCGCCCTGGCCTTTGCCTGGATCAAAGTCCGCGGAGTCCGCCGGCTCGAGGCCAAGGACCGCTACACCGTCCGCGTCCCGGAAGACTCGCTCCGTCGCCATGAAATCGGTACCGCCTTCGACTCCCTCGCGGTCGTACTGCCCTGGAATGCGCCCAAGGACTATCCCGTCTGTGTCTATACCTTCAATACCGGCCTGGCCCGCGGCGCCGCCCGCACCCTAATCAGCACGACAGCCGTCGCCGACATCATCGCCTTCGTCGCCGCAATCGCGGCGCTGGTAATCTGAGGATTGGAGGATTTGGAATAATTCAGAGCACCCGGAGCAAAAGAATAAATCGGGATTAATCAGGAATAATCGAGATTAATCCCGATTAATCGGGAAAAGAAAGGATAATTAGGGAAAAAGCCTTTATAGTTCTGCGATTCTGCCGGCCATAAGGATGGTGCCTACCTGGAGGTCGCGGAGCACGAAGGCGAAGGGCCGGTCGAAGCGCAGCTCCGTCGGACCGCCGTTGCCGACCTCGGCCGCGGTCACGCTCGTCGCCTTGGCGCCGCTTTCGGTAATCTCGATGCTGTTTTTCTGGTAGATTTTAAGCTGCGGGTCGGAAATGGCGACAGCCGGGGCGAACATGTCCATCCGGTCGAAGGCATACATCTTCTCGAAGCCCATGGCCGCAAAGATGTCGTGCAGGTCGAGGCGCCCTTCGGTGGTATAAGAGAAGCGGGGAAGCCGGAGGGCGACTGTCGTCTTGACTTCGCTGCCGCCGTCCTTCTCGTATGCCGGAAAATCGCCGCTGTTATCGTCCGGGAGGATGAACTCCATGGCGAAAGTATCGTCGCCGAGGATAAGCTCGATGCTGCGGTAGTTCTCGTGGATTCTGAGAGTAGTCTCGAATTCGCCGTGCATCATGTCGACGGTCGATTCTGTCATGGCGCCGTGGAATGTAGCCTTGGCGGTTTCGCGCGGATCGAACGCTTCCTTCCATTTGCCGTCGAAGAACAGGGCGTTGGCAAGTACGGAGAGCATATCGCGGTCGAAGTCATCCTCGCTTACGATGCCCTTGATCATATTGTCCGTATTGGCGCTGGCCCAGTCGTTGATGACCTGCGCGGCTTCGTTCGGGCGGCTGAAATCCAGCGGGAAGCATGCCCCGCCGTAGTTGCTGCCCATAACCTCGCTGAACCCGGAGGAAAGATTCAGTCTCTTGCTGTACCAGGCCGAGTTGGCAATCGCGCCGGCGACCTTCGAATCGATTTTAGGGAACAGCTCGATATATCGGCCGATGGCGCCGTTGAGGCTGGCCATGTCGCCGCAACCGAGCTTGGAGGTGATTTCGGCGCGGGATTCGTCATCGAGAGCATTGGCAAGCATGGCCAGGGTCATCTTGGCGCTCAGAGGCGATACGGCGATGTTGGCCTCGCCCTCAAGCCGCATGGCCGCATTGAAGAAGTCGACGTCGAACTGCGAGGTCCGCTCAAGGGCCTGGAGCTCCTCGCCGGAGAACTCACCGCGTATTTCGGTCATGTCGGACTCTCCCTCGGAGCC
>USGZ01000003.1 GCA_900554265.1 uncultured Porphyromonadaceae bacterium | reverse complement strand
CCGACGCTTTCGCGACGGCAGCCATGTGCATGGAGCCGGATTCGGCAATGAGGATGCTCGGGCGCGCCGGTGTCCGCGGTCTTGTCATTTACCTCGAGGCCGACACCCTGGCATCTCTTTCGACTCTGGAATAGTTACTTTTCCGGAGTCTGCGAGGAAACCCGTCCGAGGGTCGACGGCTGGTTCTCGTAGCTATCCGCGTCCGCGGCGATTACGAAGCTCCTGCGCTTCCAGATGGCTATCAGCAGCACGACCAGCAGCACGAAGCCGTTGAAGATAAAGGAGAAATTGTCGCTGTGCGAGTTGAACAGCCGGCGTGCGGCGCCGATTATGAACGGTACCAGCGAAATGCCGATATAGTTGCAGGTCAGAAGATAGGAGAAGTAGGCGTTCTGCTTGGCGGCGTTGGGGGCTACGTAGGAAGTCTTGTCGTAGATCAGCGGCTGGATAACGCCGTAGCCGAGGCCCATGATGAAGATGCCGACGATATAGGTCCAGTAGGCATGGAATACTCCGACGAAGAAGAGCCCGAAGATTACCAGCACCAGAGCGATTTCCATTGTCCATTCCCGGCAGAGCTTGATCGCCTTCGGAAGAATGAAGCCCGAAAGGGTCGCCGAGGCGAAGTACATTGCCGTGGCTACGCCTACGTCGCCTGTCGTAAGATGATAGTCCTTCATCGTGAAAGGCAGGTAGTAGCTTACCACTTCGGTGCCGTATGTGGCCATGAAGTAAAGGGACATGAGCCCGGCAAGAAGAATCAGCGAGAGCTTGCCCTGGAAGTGGAAATTGGGACCGGCGGGTTTTCCGGTGCTCCTGGCCTGGGCTATATCCTTGTCGGATGGCCTGGCGGGCTCGCGGGTAGGAGCCACGAATTCCCCCGGTGCGTCGATGCGGTGGCCGTCGATGTACCGCCGGCTCATGAAAGGCATCAGGCACAGCGGAATGAGCGGTATCATGTAGACGGTGAAGGCGGCGTGCCAGTTATAGGCGGCTATCCAGCCGACGAACAGCGTGGCGAAAATCACCATGAAATTGCTTACGCCGGACTTCATTCCGAGAATCTTAGTGCGGGCCTTGCCGACGGTATACTCCGATATCATCGACGCCGCAAGCGGGATTATAAGTCCGCAGCCCACGCCGAGCATGCAGCTCAGCACGATAAGTTCCGTCATCCTGTCGGCGAAAAAGTACAGCACTCCCGTCAGGGTGTAGATCACCAGGCCGGCGCCGAGTATGAACATCTGGTTTTTAGGTGTACAGAGCTTGCCGGAGAAGAGAATGAACGGAATGGTGACGAGATTGGGAAGAACGGTCAGCAACTGGATTTCCAGTTCTGTGACATCGGTGAACACTTCGTCCAACTTCCCCATGATGGGGGAGATGGCGAGTCCCGGGAGATTCACCGTCAGTGAAATCGAGAGTATGGCCAGGATGGATATCCAGGGTATTTTCCCGCAGCCGCAATCAATATATTTCATAATCTGGTTGAATGTTGTATGGTTATATCCGGAAAACCGGGTTTCCGCACTTGATATGTTGTCCTGAGCCGGCGCTCACTTGGTCACCTCTTTCTGATAGTAGATATTCGAGATGGTGCCGATGAATGTCTTGCGGGTCAGGATGGCATAAATCAGGAAGATGCCGCACACGGCGACGCTGATCACGAAGGGGAAAGCGCTTTCCACGGATTTATGGAGAAGCCGGCAGACGCCCTGCGTGACAAGAGGCTCGATAACGATTGCCGAATAGTTGGCGGTGAGGATTATCGACAGGGCCTTGGTGCTCAGCGACGGCCGGTCCACGCACTGGGTCGCCTTATTGTAGAACAGCGGCTGGAGCGCGCCGTAGCCGATGCCGGCGATAATGATGCCCGCTCCGACAAGCTGTACGTTCTGCGCCACAGACACTATCAGCATCCCGACAAGGCACAGCAGGGTGCAAATCAGGACTGTGTTCTTGCGCAGCATGCGGATAATCGGGGTCAGCGACATGCCGCAGAAGAAGACCATCAGGAAGAATACCGAAGTCAGCGAGCCGGTGACGGATGCGTTGATCTGGCGCTCCTGGGCCAGGAAGGGCAGGTATTCCGATATGGATATGGTTCCGAAGGTAAGCAGAAAATATGCGACGAAAAGTCCGATCATTCTCTTGACGTCGACGCCCTGGGCGTTGCAGTCGGTCGAAGGCGCGTCCGTGGCGGTGGCGATGTAATTGTGCATGTCGGCTTTGGTGGGGTCAAGTTCGTTCATGGGCACGCGGCCGATGAAGTTGACAAGTGCCAGCGGAATCAGGGAAACGGCGTAGACCATGAAGGGTGCGTGCCAGTTCAGACGGGCAAGCCAGCCGACTGCGAAAGTGGCCAGCACAAGCGTCAGGTTCGAGATTGCGCTCTGCAGACCCATCTGCTTCATAAGAGGCTTTCCGGCGAAAGTGTCCGAAAGAAGACCTGTCGAGAACGGGACCAGAATGCCCGCGCCTATGCCGAGGGTGCAGCTGAAAATTATCAGGGCAAGCATCGACGTGGCCAGCATGTAGCCCACGGTCGAGCCGACGAAAATCAGCAGCGCGGATACTATCAGGGCTTTCTTGTGGTTCGTTGTCGACAGTTTGCCGGACATAAGGACGAAAGGAATAATCAGAAGATTGGGCAGCATGGTCAGAAGCTGTTTCTCAAGGGCGCTCGACTGGGGGAAGATACGCGCCAGAGTGTCCAGCATCGGGCTCACCGCAAGCCCCGGCAGATTGACTATGAGCGAAAGCGATAGTATGGCGACATAAGCCGTGGGGTCCAACGGCAGTTTGCCTGTCTGAATGGGTTTCATGTCTTGGTATATTCAGGAATCAGGCACAAGGCCCGGCCTGGAAGTCGCGCCGAGGCTTTGTGCCTGATTGTGGTTTAAGTAGCTTGTTGACTTATTTCATGAACATTTTAACAAGGTTCCAGCGTCCGTCCAGGGCGTCCGGCACGAAGTCCACGGACTCGTCCTGCTTCATGGAGGCCCAGGGGCTCTGACTCCAGATGAAGGGAAGCTGCTGGACGTGCGCGGTGCCGAACTTCATCCAGAACGAGGTTTTTGTACCGTTGATGTCCGGAATGCGGCTGAGGTTTTTCAGCGTCTGGCGGATTAGTTCCGCAGAGCCGGCTTTGGCGTCGACGGAACCGTCGGGACGCATGCGCGCCATTTCGGTGGTGCCGTAGCCCAGGTCCCAGCGGCCGTAGACGGACAGCGGCTCGCGGTCCTCGGTGTAGGTGATGAGGTCCTTTGCGGTCTCGATGTCCTGAACGGTGTCGATACGGGCCCAGAGCTGGTTTCTGCGCATCGGGCGCAGGTTCATGCTCTCCAGCTCATATCCTACCCACCAGGAGACGGGCTGGTTTACGCCGAATACATGCGTAGGAGTAATCAGATGGTGGTCGTAGTCCAGATGCGTGGGTACGTAGCCGGTGGAGTCGGTGAGTTTTACGTCCTTGCCGTCGCACACGAAGAGCACGAAGCGGTTGTACGACATGTCCAGCAGGCCGATTTCGCCGGTATTGGCGTCGACAAGATGGTAGCCGTTGAGGTAGGTGCCCGTATTGTCGAGCTTGCAGTAGTCGTAGAACTCCCGGATGGTATGGGAGAACTGCTCGGCCGCCGCGGAGCGGTAGGCCAGGAAGATGCCGTCGATTTTAGTCTTGTCGTAGAGGTCTACGTGCGTGGTCTCGTTGAAGCCGATGCCGTTGCCGTTGAAGCCGAAGTCAGTGTTGGAACCGAACTGGCCCGGGCAGTTGGCGTTCTGGGTGACGAAGTCCTCGCCGATGACGTAGGTCACGGCGCAGCTCTGGGCCCAGAAGCAGCACCAGGAGTTATGCGTCCAGAATACGTTGTGGTCAGGCATCATCTTGGTGAATGCCGTGCAGTGGTCGGACTGGTTCGCGGCATCCTTGGCTTTCCTGGCCGTGCCGTAGCCCATCACCAGACCGATTTTGTCGCCGATGGCGTCGAAAAGGTCATACTGCATGTTGATGAACACTACGTCCATGTAGGTCAGCGGGTCGCTGTCGTATCCGAGCTTGAGCTGGGAGGCGTCGAAGGCCTGGAGAGCCAGGTCGGTCAACTTGACGTCCTTGCGGGCTTCGTTGCCGGCGGCGCCGTCGTAGATGCCGAGCATGCGGAATACCAGGCGGGTGATGTTCCGGTACATCGGGTCGTCCTGGCGGGAGGAGAGGACGTCGTAGGTATAGTTGTAGTTCTGGATCAGGCTCTCGGCCGATGCCGTCAGGTATTCGGGGTGTACGTCTATGTTGAGGTTGTCCTGAGGAGTGGCTCCGATCAGGAAGTTTTTCCACGAATTGTTGCGGGTGGCGACTATCATGGCATTGCCTTGAACCTTGCCCTGGACGTAGCCCGCGTTGTACTCGTTCTGATATATCGAGATATTGGGATTCTGGGCGTAGATGGCGAAGTTCCAGTTATTGTCGATACACTGTGCGAAGCCGCAGGTGTACTCGTCGAGTACGTATTGCGTGGCCTCTGTGTTCTTGAATTTCGGGGTGTATGTGGCCATATTTTGTTCATGCGCTGTTGCGCACCGGTATTTGTTTGTTTATAGTTTCTTGATTCCTGTTTGCGTCCTGGTGGCCTGGAAGACTTATTCCATGAACATCTTCACGCGGTTCCAGGCACCGTCGATGGCATCCGGGATGAAGTCGGTTTCCTCGGGCTGTTTGAATTTCGCCCAGATGGACTGCGACCATACGAAGGGGGTACCGTCGAGCTTGACGCTTCCGAAACGCATCCAGAAGGAAGTCTTCTGTCCGTCCTTCGAGGGCTTCATGCTCAGCGAGGCCAGAACTTTCTTGATTTCCTCGGTGCCGAAAGCCTTGGCGTCGATGGAGCCGTGGGGCTGATAGCGCAGGAATTCGGAGGTGCCGTAGTTCTTGTCCCAGCGTCCGGCGATGGAGATAGGCTCGAGGTCGTCGTTGTAGGTAATCAGGTGTTTGGCGTCGTCCATCGTCTTTACGCCGCCGATATGGCGGTAGAGCTGGTAGCGGCGTTTGGGTGCGCCGTCGATTGTCTGCAGTTCGCGCCAGATGCGTTTGTAGACAGGTATGTTGCAGCCCAGCACGTAGGTAGGACTGATCATGTGGTGGTCATAGTCCAGGAATGTGGGCTCGTAGCCGGTGGAGTCCTTTACCGTCAGATTGGTGCCGTCGCCTTTGAAGAGGGCGAAGCGGGCGTAGCTCATGTCGATCATGCCGAACTCTCCGCGGTAGGCGTCGACAAGCATGTAGGCGTTGAGGTAGGTGCCGGTGTTGTCGAGGGTTACGTAGTCGTAGAAGTCGTCGATGGAAGTGGCGAATGCCTCGGCGGCTGCGGCGCGCCAGGTCAGCCAGAGGCCGAGAGTCTTGGACTCGTTGTAGAAGTAGGTCTCGGTGGTTTCGTTGAAGCCTATGCCGTGGCCGTTGAAGCCGAAATCGGTATTGGAACCGAACTGGCCGGGGCAGAAGGAGTTCTGGGTGAGGAAGTCGTCGCCGATCACGTAGGTCACGGCGCAGCTCTGGGCGAAGAAGCAGCACCACGAAGTGTGAGTCCAGAGAATCTCGCCGTTTTCCAGCTTGGTGACGAAGCCGGAGCAGCGGCCCGGTTTGAGCCTGTCGTCCTTGGCCATGCGCTCGGTGTCCTCCTTTTCCTGGAGGGTATGCTCCTTGTCGCTTTTCTCTACGGCGTTGAAATCGATGCCGAGTTCCTTGCCGATTGCGTCCCAGAGGTCCATCTGGGCGTTGAGGAAATAGATGTCGATGAAGGTCAGGGGCTCGTCGCCGGAGTTCATCTTGAGTTCGTCGGCGCTCATGCCGGACATCTTCAGATTATCGAAGCTTACGTTGGTCAGCGCTTCCTTGCCGGCGGCGCCGTGGTAGATGCCGAGCATGCGGAACATCAGCCTGATGAGGCCCTGGATATGGCGGTCGTCCTGCTTTTTCTCCACATAGTCCGTCATGTAGTTGTAGTTGTCGATAAGGGCTTTGGTAGCCTGCTCGACGGCGCCGGCGGGAGGAGTGACCGAGTTGGCGCCGGGACCTTCGTCGAGTACGTACCAGCGCCAGGTGTTGTTTCGGGTGGCCTTGATCATTTCGTTGCCCTGGATTTTGCCCTGTACGTATCCGGCGTTGTATTCGTTCTGGTAGATGCTGACCGACGGATCCTGCGCGTATATGGCGAAGTTCCAGTTGTTGTCGATACACTGTGCGTAACCCTTGGCGTACTCGTTGAGTACGTACTCCCGGGGTTCCGTGTTTTTGAATTTCGGTTGATACATAATAATGGATGTATAAGAGAGGGTTCTTGTTGATTGTCCGGACCGGCGTTTGCTCAGTCGGAGGGTGTGCCTTTGGCAGTCTTGGCGTCGGTGAGCGTCGCGGAGTCCTTGTAAGCCGAGTCGGGCGACATCGTAAGAGGTGCTACATCGTGACCGTTGTCGCTGTTTGCGGCAGCGATTCTGATTTCGTTCTCTTTGGCGGCCTGGGCGTTCTGGCTGTCGGCGGCGGCCTTGAGCTTCAGTTCGCGCTCATCGGCGATATGCTTCCGCGAGCGTACTATGATTTCGTAGACTGCTACTGCGGCGAGTACGGCTACGGACATCCATGTGCAGATCCAGAATGCGACGTTGGGGTCGGTGCTGGTGGAGGTGTGGAATACCTTGGCGATACCGTCGATGATGAACGGGGCGACAACATTGCCGATGGAATCCATCGAGGCGAAGATGGCCAGGGTGAGGGTCAGGGCGATTCGCGTAGAGGCTACGGACAGGCGGTCGTAGTAGTAAGGCTGTGCGATTCCGTAGAAGTATGTGGCGATCAGGATGCCGAGGCCTACGAGCAGAGGATTGTCGAACAGGGAGATGATGGCGAAGCCGACGACGGTGAATATCATTACCATTACGGCCACATGTCCGCGAAGAATCTTGACGCACCAGTTGAGGGTGTAGCCAGAGGCCATGATGCCGAAGAAGAGCACCGAGGTAAGGTCACCGGCAGTCGACGAGTTGGTGAAGCGGAAGGGGATGTACATCGAAATCGAGGCTATCACCAGCGTTATGAAGAGGTAGTAGACGCAATAGCGGGTCAGCATCCATACGTTAACCTGCTCGGAGAACTTGTACTTCACTTTCTTGGCGCCGGCGGCGGGAGCCGGTGTTGGAATATACTTTCCGAACTTGGAGGCGAAGAAAAGGGGGACGAAGGGAAGAAGATAGATCATGAAGGGCAGGCGCCAGCTGATTTTTGCCAGATAGCCGGTTGCGATGACGCAGCCCATGAGGACGAGGTTGAGGGTTGCGGAAGTGTAGCCGAACTGTTTGGTTCGCTTCTCGCCTCCGAACATGTCCGCTACGAATGCGGATGCCAGAGGACTGAGGATGCCGGCGGCGATACCGATGAGAAAACTCAGGATTATCAGGGTAATCATGTTCGGCACAAAGAAGAAGAGAAGTCCGCAGATACCGTACAGCAGACAGGTCCAGGTGGTCAGCTTGTTGTTGTTGAATTTGGTGCCGATCCAGCCGCCGAGGAACACGAACGGTATGGCGGCGATGTTAGGCCCGATTTCAAGCATCTGGGACTCAAGCTGGGAGGTTCCCGGGAATATTTTGGTCAGGTCGCTCATGATCGGCGTGATGGCCAGTCCCGGAATGGAGGTACAGATGTAGATTACGTACAGATTGAAGACCGCCCACAGGGGTAGTGTCTGCTTTCCGTAACCCGATTGAATTTTGAACATATTATAAGAATTTTAATGGTGTGGGACTCTTGGCTCCTGTTAAATGAAAAACAGACTAAGGGTACGTTTGGTTTTGCCGGAAAGAAAGATGGCTCAGAAGGTGAACTGGAGCTGCGCCTGGATGCGGTTGTCGTGCGCGCCGCCCTGGTTCCAGGTCTGGCGGTGACCCCAGAGGTATTCGACTCCGCACTGCAGATAGGGCGTGATGTTGTAGAAGCAGTTGGCGGCGGCGTAAAGGGCGTATTTGTAGTTCTCGCCGGAGGGGAGGGCGTTGCAGTAGTCCTCGACGTCCCAGATGCGGGCTTCGGAGAACATGGCGTTGAACTGCAGTTTCTTGGTGGCGTTGAAGGTGACGCCTGCGTTGAGTCCCATCATCGGGGAAGCTTTCATGCGGCCCGGCCTGTCGTCGCGGGGAATGAAGGAGATGGGTTTGCCGGCGATGTCCTGGATATAGTTGCCTATGCCCTTGCCGTAAGCGAACTGATAGTAGAAAATGAAGGAGTCGCAGGGGCTGAGGTTGCCGGACAGCATCGCTCCCCAGCCTGCCAGGTGGCGGGTCTTGTCGGCTACGTTGTCGACATAGGAGAAAGTGCGCAGGATTCCGGAAAGACGGATGCGGTTCCATTGGGAGAAACTGTATTCGATCCAGGCCGGGACGTCCGGGATAATCTGCTCGGCATTCCTGTAGTTTGCGACCTGGGTGCCGTCGAAGCGCGGAAAGTCCTTGCCGCGGTAGATGCCGTTGGAGGAATAGTAAGTCGGCATGTCCAGTCCGACGGCATAGCGGAAGCCGTTGTAGCTCGGAGAGGTGTAGCTTATTTCATATGCGACGTTGGAAACGCAGCCCGAGGGACCTTCGGGGTCGATTGTCGGAGGCTGGCAGGCGTAGCAGTCCTGAAGCAGTGTCAGTTTCTCGCCGAAAGTGAAGTTGCGCCAGGTCATGTACGCGCGTAGCAGCATCAGGTTCATGCTGTTGCCGTCGGTGCCGAACTTTACGTAGGCGCTGATTTCATTGTCGGTGTTGGCCAGGCCTACAATCTGCATGTCGACGGCGCTGTTGAACGGATTGATGTAGTAGTCGCTCCGGTGTCCCTTTACCGACGGCACGGGAATCGCGGAGGTCACGAAACTGATGCCGGCGCCGGGCTGCTGGTAGAGGTTGTTGCCGATGTCGTAGCCGTAGACAAGGTTGATGCTTCCTCCGATGGTCATGATGAATTTGTTGTTCTGGGTTTTCAGCGCGAACGTCGGTGCGGGAATGGCTTTGTTTTCCACCGGACGGTGGCGGTTGAGGATTTCGCGTGTGGCGTCGTCGGTCCGTGTGAACTCGATTTTACTGCCGGAGCCGCCGGTAAGATCGGCCGTCGGGTCCTGGGCCGTCGCAGACATTGCGGAGGCGCCGAGCAGCAGTGCTAAGATAGGGGCTGTTTTCATAATTTGAGCTTATGGTCTCATTAATTGTTGACTGTTATCCTTATCGGCATGGCGCGCATGGATATCCCGGAACATCCCCTGTCGACACGGAATTAAGTATTAATAATTTAATAACATTGAATTTTTGAAAGTGTTCGTGAATTCCATATTCTTTCTCCCGATATGTTTTCCGGTGTCCGTATAAAAAGAAATCGGCTGTCTCGCGACACCCGACAATCTTTAACCTTAAAATCTAATACCATGAAAAAACACAGTGCAAAAGTATGCGTTTGATATGGGAACAGCGGTTCGGCCCCGAATGTTCGCGGCGAGAAGGCTCCAGGAGTGCGATTTAACATACATTAACCCTATCGGAAGCCGAAAAATTCGTAATTTTAAGCCACAAAAGATAAACCGACCGTCAGCCGCCATAGTCCCGAAAGGGTCCGGCGGCCCGATTTTGCTATAAAGACATGAGTACAAGGATATTAGTTATTGACGACGAAGAAGCCGTATGTGAAATTCTCAAATTCAATCTTGAGAAAGAGGGATACGAGGTAGACTGCGCATACAGCGCCGAGGAGGCCCTGGACATGGATTTGCCGCAATATGACATGTTCATGGTCGACATCATGATGGACCAGCTATCCGGATTCGATTTCGCCAAAAGAATACGCAACGTTACCGACACCGAGGAAAAACCCATTCTCTTCTGCTCCGCGCTCAACGATGAGGACGCCGTGGTCAAGGGCCTGAACATCGGTGCGGACGACTACGTGACCAAGCCTTTCGTTATCGGAGAGGTCATAGCGCGCGTCCGGGCTATCCTGCGTCGTACGGGCCGCGGCGACAAGCGTGCCGAAAGCGCTCCCGCCGAGAAAGACAGCCTCTACGAGAGCGACGTGACCTTCAAGGGCCTCCGCATCGACCGCAACGACAAGGAATGCTACGTCGACGGCGAACCCATAACCCTTACCCGCACCGAGTTCGATATCCTGCTGTTCTTCCTTACTCACTGCAACCGCATCCACTCCCGCGAGGAAATCATGAAGAACGTATGGGGCGACGATGTCGTTGTTTCCGAACGCACCATCGACACCAACATCACCCGCCTGCGCAAGAAACTCGGAAAGTACGACAAGTATATCATAACCCGCCAGGGCTTCGGCTATGGGTTTAAGGAAAGGGATTAGTTATCAGTGAAAGCTGTTCTTCCCGCTGGTGATAGGCATGTGGCTGGCTCTGCTGACCATGGGCCTCTGGGCTTTCTACACCAACCGCCAGTCCAACATCGACCGTATCCAGGCGCAGCTGGACCAGATTAACTCGCGCGTAATAAACTATTACGAGGGTCCGATGCCCCTGAGCGGCCTGCGCGCCTATCTTACCTTCATCTACAATTATTACCGCGACAACCCTACCTTCGATGCAATCCGCATTTCCGTCTACAAGGATGGGCAGCTGGAACTCAGCTACGGCGACCCCATTATCCTGACCCCCGAGGAGGCGGCCCAGACCGGCGGTGTGACCACGGAATCGTACGGTCACAACACCAACGCCTTCTTCAGCAACTCCCGCGACAGGGAGTATTTCTACCGCATCAAGCGCTCCGCCGACCATCGTTTCGCCGTCTATACATTCCTGCCGATGGACAACCAGCTCGAGAAGTCGCTCGACCCGGGAATAAGGCTTTTCGTGGCACTGTTCATACTGGCTGTTTTTCTCACGCTGATGGCATATCTGGCCTCGCGGCACTTTACCCGCAACATCAAGTTGCTCCGTTCGGTAGCAAACCAGGCCGTCAAGGCCGACGGCTTCCTGCCGCCCGAGGACTTCCCCCACGACGAACTCGGCGACATCAACCGGCAGATTGTGACGCTCTTCAACGCCCGCACCCAGGCCATGGAACGCCAGCGCAGGGAGCATGCCGTCGCTCTCCACGCAATCGAGGAGAAGGCCAAGGCCAAGCGCCAGATGAGTTCCAACATCAACCACGAGCTCAGGACCCCGATCGGTGTGATCAAGGGCTACCTCGATACCATACTCGAGAATCCGGACATGGACGCCGACACACGCAATCACTTCATCCGCAAGGCGCTCGAGCATGCCAACAGGCTCGTGAGCCTGATCAGCGACGTCTCGGCAATCACACGCCTCGAGGACGGTGCGGAAATGATAAGCACCGAGGAACTCGATTTCCACGACATAGCGTTCAATCTTGCCAACGACATCGAAGAGTCCGGCGTGCTCGGGAATATGGAATTCCGCTACGACGTGCCTCTGGACTGCAAGGTCAAGGGAAACTACAATCTGCTGAACGGAATGCTCATGAACCTTGCGCGCAATGCGGCGGCCTATTCCAAGGGTACCGTATGCGAGCTGCTCTACATCGGGCAGGACGCAAGTTTCTATGAATTCGTTTTTCGCGACGACGGCAAAGGCGTCAGCGAGGAACATATCCCGCACCTGTTCGAGCGTTTCTACCGCGTGGATTCCGGCCGCGCACGCAAGTCCGGCGGCACGGGCCTGGGACTGCCCATCGTTCAGAGCACCATCCTCGCCCACGGAGGCAAGATTTCCGTAGCCAACCGTCCGACGGGAGGTCTGGCATTTACATTCACCCTGCAGAAAGGCTGAACATCCTCCTTGCCGTCCGGGATAAAATTTCCTGCCGCGGGAACTTTTCAGGCACCGTGTACATTATAATACTATAGACCGCCGAAGCAATGCCTCGGCAGCGAACATGTTATACAAGTCCATCACCTTATGCAAGCCAGTTTTATCCGCAGTCTCATAGTCATGGCCGCATGCGCCGCCAGTTTCCCCGCTTTTGCCGTCCCTGCCCTCCGGCAGATAGCCGAACGCCTTGTGTCGACGCCCTGCTATGCGGACACCTGCACCTACGAAATCCTCCTGCCCAATTTTTCGGACCCGATAGCCTATACGGTGTCGCTCGAGAGCTCCGCCGCCGCCGCCGACACGCTCGCCGGCTGCACCTACTTTATCCGCTGGACTCTTCCGACCCCTTCGGGCTTGACCCGGGGCTTTTCGGCATACTTCGGAGGCGACCATTTCCGATACCACAACGACCGCCTTCAGGAATACCACTTCTCGCGCGAGCCCCAGACATTCACGCCCGGAGGCCGTACTGCCGACGGCGTCCAGAACCGCGCCCAGTTCGCGGACCTGCTGCCCCAGATGCTCGGACGCACCTTCGCGGCAATGGATTCCGATATGAGCTACCGCTATGAGATCCGCGACAATATCAATCATGGCGGCCGCAAGGCCTTGCGCGTCCAGGGCGTGCGCCGTGTTTCCGGCTACGATGCCCTCGAGTTCACATATCTGCTGGACCAGGATACATACATGCCGCTGAAAATCAGCCTTGAGAATAATCCGGGCCAGCTCGGCGAGCAAAGCGTGACGGTCGAGTTCCGTCGCGCCCGTCTGGCCTCCGAAGCTTGTCCCATGGATATGGAGACCTTACTGGCGGAGGAATCCGAGGTCATGCAGCGCTTCCGCCAGAGCAGTTTCTCTCTCGAGGAACTCGTCGGCAAGCCGATGCCCCGCATAGCTCTGCCTACCCTCGACGGAGGACGCTACACCCGCCTCAAAGGCCAGGAGAACGCTTCTCCGGTGATATACGTCGTGCTGGAGAGCTCGGTAGGCAGCACACCCGAGGTAATCCGGAGTGTGCGTTCCGCAGCGGGGATGATGCCGATGAACGTGGAAGTCGTTTGGGCTTTCCTGGACAAGCGCCATGAGGACGTCGACGAGCTCGTGCTGCCCCTCGGACCGTCAGAGACAGCCCTCCTCAATGCCGGTTCCCTGGCCCGCGACTGCGGAGTAGGTTCCGTTACGCCGGTGCTTCTCTACGTCGCTCCGGACGGACGCCTCGAGGATTTTACGCGCGGGGTCAACCAAGACCTCGGCTTGGACGTTATAGAGAAAACGACGCTTGCATCCGGGCGCCGCTGAATCTGTAACAGCAATATAATATATAAATGGAAACTATTTATTTTCAGGGCAACGCCTGCCATACTTACGGCAACATTCCCGCCGTCGGGACCAAGGCCCCGTGTTTCAGTCTGGTGACTTCCGACCTCAAGGACATCCGCTGCATCGATTTCAAGGGCAAGAGAATAGTCCTCAACATCTTCCCGAGCCTGGACACTTCTGTCTGCGCCCTGAGCGTGCGGCGCTTCAACCAGGAGGCCGCGTCCCTGGAGAACACCCAGGTGATATGCGTAAGCATGGACCTGCCTTTCGCGCAGAAACGCTTCTGCACCGCCGAGGGCATCGACAACGTGATTGTCGCTTCCGCTTTCCGCTCCTCGACATTCTCGCAGGAGTACGGGCTGCAGATAGTCGACGGTCCGCTCGCAGGTCTGCTGGCGCGCGCCGTAATCGTCACCGACGAGAACTTCCGCATAATATACGCGCAGCTCGTGGATGAAATCACCCACGAGCCGGACTATAAGGCAGCACTCTCGGTGCTTAGGAAATAGCGTGCGATTTCCTCAGAAGGGGAAGTCGATGCCGAGATTGAACTTGGCGTTGGACTTCAGGGGCACGCCCTGCTTGGCGAGTTTGCCCATGGTATGGTCCATGCCGACGAAGAACGAGAATCCTTTGTGGAGGTTCAGGTTTATGAGCCATCCGAAACCTACGCCGTAGGTGCCCGCCGCGAGGTTGGCGCTTGCGGCTAGGCATTTTACGGGGCGTACGTTGGCCGAGAGGCGGAACTCGGTGCTGGTGTACGGGCCGTTGATGTAGGTGCTGTTCAGCAGGCCGAAAGTCAGGTTGCGGTATGCCGGCAGAGCGTAGTTCACACCGGCGTTGACAGTTGCCGACAGGGCCGTGGTGCGGCCTCCGGTGTCGCCGAGGTCGTCGAGCTGATAGAGCGCCGTAAGGTCGTTCTTCAGGTTGTCCCATTCGGTATCGTTGGTGTCGCTGTCGGCGCCGAACTGATAACGTGAGGTCTGCACCATGCGCTCGCCATCGGTACCGGCCAGACGGGTCTCGTTCCAGTGTATGAAGCCCAGGTCCAGGACGGCCGCGGAGAAGGTGAAGTCGCCCCACTTGTACTCGGCGCCCAGGTCGAAGCCGAGGCCGAAGCCGTTGGGGCCGGGACCGTCGATTTCTACGCCGTCGACGTAGTCGCGCCTGGCGTCGTCGTTGTAGCTGGTGGTGTAGCTCAGACCTTTCATTGATGTCTCGATGGTGGCATCGGTCACGATGTTCCAGGTGTCGTCGTGCAGCTCCAGTCGGGCCTTGTCCAGGCGCGCGTCTACCTGGGCGCCGCCGATGAGAACCTTCAGGGTTCCGCCGACGCGCAGACCCGGAACGGCCTTGATGTCGTGGCTGTGGTTAAGGGCAATCTGGGCGAAGGCCGTGCCCCTGGCGCGGAAGTCGGCGATGTCGTAGGTCTTGTTTTCGACGCCTTCCTTGAGCAGGCTGAAGATGCTGCCGGGAATGTGTGTGCGGACGTCGGCACGGGCGCTGATGCCGACGGTATTGTAGCCGCCGAGGCCCTTGAAGCCTACGTTGATGATGTCGATTTTGGTGCTCACGCCGAGCTTGTTGACGTCGTGGATTCCGTCCAGGACTTCCGCCGCGCTGACGCCGGGATTGGTGAACAGGCAGGTGCGCCCGTCGATGTTGTAGAATATGTTGTCCAGGTGGAGGTTGCCGGCCATCCCTGCGTTGAGGTTGCCCAGGCCCGGGAAGCCGACGTAGTTCTCGGCGTTGCCGAAGGCCGGGTTCATCTCGCTGCGATAGAGATAGTTGTCGATGAAATATCCTGAATATGTGTTCTGTGCGCTTGCGCAGGTGGCTGCCGCCAGTCCGGCAACGAGCGCTATGTTTCTGATAAGCTTGTTCATAGTTTCTTGTTTATTGCCGGTCAGAGTTCTTTTACATATTTGCCGCTTACGGTTGCGCGCAGGTCGGAAATCCTTATGGTCTGTGCAGGCAGCAGGGGATTGCCGGAGAAGCCGTCGACAGTTGCCTCGATGTAGACGCCGTCGAGGTGCCGGATGTCGCCCAGAAGTTCGAAGTTCAGCTCATAGTCCGCGGCATTGGCGGGGAGGACTGCGTAGGCGTCGGCTTCGTTTGTCAGCGGGATGCGTCTGCCCTGCACGTCGACAGGCCGCACGATCACGCGTGTTTCGGCGGGGATGTCCGTGCTCATGCGGGCATGTACCTTGAGGCTGCTGATGGCGATTGCGTCTACGTCCTCGTCGTTCCAGCCGTCCTCGGTGGTGGTGTAGACGATTTTTGAGCCGGATGCCAGGCTCAGAGGGGCGATGAAGCGGTAGTCTCCGTGAATCTGAGCCAGTTCGGTACCCAGGGGGAAGTTATCCGCGAAGCCCTTGACCTCGGGCTGCGGGTAGAGGGTGCTGGCGTATTCGATGCCGATTCGGGAAGGTA
>USGZ01000002.1 GCA_900554265.1 uncultured Porphyromonadaceae bacterium | reverse complement strand
TTCGGCGGCGGCCGGTCCCCGATGGGACCGCCCCCGCGCATGTAACGAACACATAGGTACAAAGTGTAAGAATAGATTGGATATAGCAATTCTTCTTCGGCGTCCGGGTGCGTGAGTATCCGGACGCCGGCATTTCGGCGGAGCTCCGCGCCCCGACGCCAGGTCCGCCTCTCCTTCCGCGAAAGAAAAATTTGGTTAAAATCAGCCTTTGTCGGGCGGAGGCGGCGGATTTTCCGCAAAAGTCGTGGATTTCTTCAAAGATAATAGTTAATTTTGCACTTTCTGACGGATACTGCCGCTGCGACCTCGAGGATGAAGCTGCAGGTTTTGTCGTGAAGAGAACACTGTGTTCCTGAAATAATGATGCAAGAAACGGTAAATACAGGCATGAAGTTTTGCCCCGTGCGCGCAGAGCGATTCGGACTGCGCCGCTTGCTGTCGTCGTACCCCGTTTATTCAGGACGAGTTTAACCGCTATCTTTCTCAATGGCTTCAGATATGATTACTCCACTGGTTTTCAACCCGATATTCAAGACTGTTATCTGGGGCGGAGAGAAGATTGCGGCTTTCAAGGGAATAGATACGGACCTGACGGGCATAGGCGAGTGCTGGGAGATTTCGGGAATTGCGGAAAATCCGTCGGTGGTTGCCCGCGGTCCTCTTGCCGGCATGACGCTGCCCGAAGTACTCGCCAGGTACGGCGAGGAGCTTGTCGGTAAGTCCGTCTACCGCCGCTACGGCAATACTTTCCCTCTGCTTATCAAGATTATCGACACCGCCGCCGATCTCTCGCTGCAGGTCCATCCGGACGACGGGCTTGCAGCGCGACGGCATAACTCACTCGGTAAGACGGAGATGTGGTACGTTGTCGACGCGGACCCCGGTGCTGTAATCCATTCCGGGTTCTCCAGAGAGATTACACCGCAGGAGTACGAGGAGCGCGCGGCGAACAACACGCTGATGGATGTCGTGACGACGCATAAGTCGCATCCCGGCGACGTTTTCTTCCTTCCGGCAGGGCGCATCCACAGTGCCGGCGCCGGCAATCTTCTGATCGAGATTCACGAAACATCCGATATCACTTACCGTATCTATGATTTCGGACGCGTCGATGCCCGCACGGGGCGTCCGCGCGAGCTTCACGTCGAGGAAGCCAAGGAAGCCATCGACTACAAGGTGCGGCAGTCGGGCGCCACAAGACCCGGCCCGGAGACCGACGGCAAGTCGGCCCTTACATCATGCAGCCACTTCTCGGCCGACCTCCTGCGTGTCGGCGGGGAGCGGGAGGTGTCGACAGATTACGACAGCTTCACCACGCTTACATGCATCGAAGGCAGTATTCAGGTCCGTACCGGGGCAGAGGAGGGGACTGCGCTGACGCTGCGACGAGGCCAGAGCGCGCTGATACCGGCTCCCGTAAACAGGCTGACGCTCACCGGAACGGCCACCCTCATCGCAGCACACTGCTAAAGGTCAGGTGCAATTGCCGTGGAGGTCGGGGCGTCTCGCTCCGACACAATCGCCCCGATACCGGTTTGTTATTCTTCCCGATTAATCAGGATTATTCCCGATTAATCTCGATTAATCCCGGTTTTTGGGCGCAAGGCGCCCACCTTTGCCCCCTACCTCCACTGCCGGCTTGATCTTACTGTCTTTCGGGCAGGTTCGAGAGGGCGCGGGTGATGGCGTTGCGGATTACTTCTGTGTTGGACTGGCCGCGGGCTTCGGCGGAGAAGGTTGCCACGGGTGCCTGCGTGACGGCGTCGGTAAACTGAATTGTGGCCGTAGTCGAGAGGGTTACGCCCAAGTCGGTGCGGCCGCCGTCGGCGAATGTAGCCACCATCGTACGGCGGGCGTTGGCGGGAATGATTTCGGGAACGCACACGTAGCCATGCTGCATCATGATGCCGGCGATGATGTCGCCGGGATTTATGAAGTTGCCTAAGTTCATAATCATGCCGTCCACGTTACGGGGGTCCTGAAAGTCGGAATAGTTGTTTGTCGGAACGATGTAGACGTAGTTGTAGTCGTTCATGCTGCGGTCCTGGTTGAACACGGCCTTGGGGGCACTCAGCGAGCAGCCGGACAGCAGAAGCACTGCCGCAATGGCGGATGCGATGAACCTTAACTGTTTCATAGCGATGAGAAGATGATTTTTACAGGAGATGCGCCGATTTCGAAATTTCGCTTGGCGATGCCCAGGTCCATGGCCGTGTAGCCGACAAGGGAGAAGCCCTTCGAGCAGCCTACCAGCCCCCTGCCTTCGGCGGCGGTGTCGAGGCAGCGGAAGCGGAACTTCTGCTGGTTGATGGCCGACGGGGCCAGGCGTGCGGCCTCCACGCCGCGGCGGTACCAGTCCGGGGAGTCGGCGCCGACGCTGCCGAGTTCTTCGACGGTCTTTGTCCTGTGGGGCGTGCCCTGGGTCGCGCCATAGCCGATGGCGATATAGCAGCCGATTTTCTCGTCGGGAGCGAGGATGAAAGTGCCGCCGATCTTGCGGTAGCTCAGCCCGACCCAGCAGGTGTTCAGCCCCAGCGTCTGCGCCAGCAGGACCAGCTCCTGGCCGTAATAGCCTATGCGCTCGTCGAGGGAGGCATCCTTCGGACCGGCCATGACGATGTAGTCGCTCACGCCGGAGAACTTGCCGTAGGCGAAAATGCCCTTGAAGGCCTTGGGCTCGCCGAGGATCAGCTGAGTGTGGAGATTGCCGGCGGCGTTGATTTCCCTGATTTTAGCCTGCAATGTTTCTATTGCAGCCGGGTCGAGGGGCCGATCCAGGTAGCGACGGACAGAATGCCGTGCGACGATAGCTTCGGAAAGAGTCATGGCTCGTAAGAAGTCAGAGTGATGATGTAAGAGGCCGATGCGGAAGACGCAAACCGACACCGCAAAGGTACCCTGCCTACACCGATTTCCCAACCCCCGTCCCCTCATTTTATAATAGTTTAACCAAGCGTCCCGTGCCTGTCGGTTCCTAGCTGGTGCGAATTAGATGTCTTTCAACAGCTTTTCAGGATTCTCCAGTTCGTCGACAAGTATGTCGACGCAGGTGCAGGGCTTATGGTTTTTATAATCGTGTACTCCCGCAAACATAGACCGCAGCTTTTTGGCCCGGAGTTTCGCCTGGTTCTCGTCGCCTATTTCGCGGAGCAGGGCATAGATGCCGGCATCATTCTTTTTATATCTGAATTTGCTATAGGCGGGGAACTTGCGGATTTCGTTTTGAAGTTTGGCGATGTAGTCGGCGCGGGATATGGCTGCATCGAGATATGTGAAGTGCAGAAGGTACCATAACTCGAAAGCTTCGTTGCTCCACCCTGCCATCAGTCCCTTGTTAGCCGCCGCTACGATGGCCTCGTTGAAATCGTTGAAGTCATCCTTATCGAAAACTACCCATACGCGGTCGAATTTCAGCTGACGCTGGCGCTCGAGCAGGTCTCTCATTTCTTCCGTTTCCCTAATCAGAGAGCAAGTGGAACGACCTGCGCCTACGATATCCACCGAGCGTACTTCCGAATACTTGTCCTTGACGAGTTCCTTAAAGTAATTGGGTTCGGTGCGTTCGCCTTCGCATACAATCAGGAAACGCACGATTTTGTCGCGCGTGGCGACTTTGCGCCTCCTGGCGGCCTTGGCCTCGCGTTTTTCGAGTTTGCGCTTCTGTATTAGGAATTTAGGCGCTTGTCCCATATTCAGCCGATAAAAGGAATAGCGCCGTAGCGACCGTTGATGTAATCTTTCTCAATGTTGCGGTCGTTGCGGACCTTATTGCCTGCGTCATCGCGGAACTCTACGAGCGAGTATAGGTCGGTCGAGTCGGATTTGTCCTTTTCGGTGAACCAGATTTGATCGCGGCGCAGGTAGCGGATATTGAGGAGGTTGGTGTCGTGCGTGGCGAAGAGTAGCTGGGCTCCGGCGCTGTTGGTTTTCGTGTCCATAAACAGGCCGATAATCTTTCGGGTTAGGAAAGGATGAAGTTTCGCATCCAGTTCGTCGACAAGCAGAATCTTGCCATTTAGCAAGGCATCGAAGATGGGACCGGCGATTTCGATGACTTTCTTGGTGCCTTCCGACTCCATCTGTTCGGTAGGAAATCTACGTTCCCCGATGCTCTGGCCGTCGGCATTGTAGAGTATGTGGGCCGTTTCGGATTTCATCCTCATGGTGTCGGCGTTTTCAACCTCGACGTCGAGTTCCTTGAAGCCGAGATTGGACTCGTCGAAGAAACGCCTGATATCGTCGGCGCCGTCCTGATTCAGGAACAGCATTTGGAGTGTCTTTCCTGCATAGCCTTTGTCGTCCATCCCGGAAATATATTCGATATTGGAAAACCAGTCGAGAATGGCCTGCGAAACCTTGCCGTTGAGCTGCGCCACCAGGGACACGAACAGACGGTTGGCCGGCGTGGCCGACTGCTTGCCCAGCCCTTCGGTAAATCGTGTGCGCGAAATCCTGAATTCGTCGCCGCTGCGGAGGAAAAGTTCGAACTCGCGCTCGGCCGGACGCTTCTCGTAGAGCCATTCTGCCATGATGGCCTCGGCAGTATAGTCGAAGCCGTAGCGGAATCTCGAGCCGCCGAGGGTAAACTGGATTTCGAATGATGTCGGCTCGGCCGCGGAAATCATGTCAAGGGAAAATGGCTCGGCTTCGAGTTTATCCTTGGGGTTGAGTTTCACCGAGTTGAGCAGCACGTCGCGCATGGCTTTCAAGGCCTTGAGCACATTGCTTTTGCCGCTCGAATTGGCTCCGTACGTCACGGCGACGGGCAGCAGATTCTCGCCGCAGGATTCGACGACGGCGCCTGGCAGCTCCTGGATCGGAGCCGCTTCCATACTCAGGGTCATTTCGTTTCGGAAAGACCTGAAGTTCTTGAATGTGAAGTTTACCAGCATAGTGATTTCGCAAATCTGCTGCAAATATAGCAAAATAAATATTCATTCAAAGCTTATTTGTGAGAAAAATTCTCGCAAATCGCGATATGGAGCGAATTTTATTGAGGGCAGATGGCTTTCGAGGGGGCGCAATAGGGGAGAGCGCGGTTTGGGTTTGCGGGATTGGGGGAAAATGGCTAAATTTGCAGTCCGCTTTGTCGGAACCAGTCGTACACAATTCAAGAAAAATACAGGACATAACTTCTACCATGAGAATTCTCAGGAATATCGTCAGCCTGGCTACCGGAGTGTTGCTCGGCTGTATGAGCGCCGCCGCCGGCGCTCCTGCGGGCTACTACGATGCCGCGGAGAACAAGTGCGGCCGCGAGCTTCTCGCCGCTCTCAATTCCAAGATAGGCACCCATACCAACGTTGGCTACGACGGCCTGCTGTCGCTTTACCGCACTTCCGACGTACGCCCCAACGGCAAAATCTGGGACATGTATTCGACCAAGGAGTGGGTCTTCGGCTCCACCTGCGGCAACTATTCCTACGTCGGCGACTGCTATAACCGCGAGCACTCGTTCCCAAAGAGCTGGTTCGACAACGGCTCTCCGATGGCCAGCGACGCCTTCCATATCTATCCCACCGACGGCAAGGTCAACGGCCAGCGCAGCAACTATCCCTACGGCGAGTGCGCCAACGGCACCTACCTGGCCTCGCACAACGGCGTCCGTCCGCTGGGCAAGCTGGGCAAGAGCACCTTCCCCGGCTATTCGGGCACGGTGTTCGAACCTGACGACGAGTATAAGGGCGACTTCGCCCGCAGCTATTTCTACATGGCCGCGGCATACTACACCCGCATCGGCTCCTGGCATTCCGACATGCTGGCCGGCAACAACTTCCCGGCCTTCAAAACCTGGGCCATCAACCTGCTGCTGAAATGGCACCGCCAGGATCCAGTCAGCGAGAAGGAAATCAACCGCAACGACGTTGTCTACGGGCGCCAGCGCAACCGCAACCCCTTCATCGACTATCCCGAGCTCGCCGAGCACATCTGGGGCAACAAGTCGGCGGTAGCCTGGACCCCGAACGGCCCCGCCGAGCCTGAAATCATGCAGCCCGCCGAGGGCAGCAGCGTCGATTTCGGCACCACGGCCGCCGGCGTGGCCATCGAGCGCAACATATACGTGCGCACCACCAACGCCACCGAACCGACCTTCATCAGCTTCTCCGGGGCGGGCTTCAGCTCTGCCGTCACCTCGCTGACTGCGGCCGCCACCAACGGCTCCACCGGCACGCGGCTGACGCTGACCTACCGTCCGACGGCCGTAGGCGCCTCGACCGGCACCATGACCCTGAGCTGCGGCGACCTGACGCGCACCGTATCCCTTAGCGGCAACTGCGTCGACGGCCTCCCCGCCGGTCCGGCCATCTACATCACCGACGAGTCCTTTACGGCCACCTGGGTCTACATCGGCGACGCCACCGGCGGCAACTACACCCTCGACGTCCGCACCGGCGGCGCCAGCATCGAAGGCTATCCCCGCCTGGTAGCCAGCGGCGTGCAGAGTTACAACGTGACAGGCCTCGAGCCCTCGACCACCTATACCTACACCGTATCGTCCGCCTCGCAGACCAGCAGACCCGTGACCGTGACCACGGCCGACCCCATCCCCTCGATTGAATTCCTCTTCGACGGCGACCTTTACTTCACCGCCGCTCCCGGCGAACCCTCCGAGGCCGCCGAGCTGCTGATGGAATCCGAGAACCTCGAGGGCGACATCACCGTAACGGTCACCGCGCCCTTCCAGGTAAGCGCCAACAATTCCGACTGGAGCGGCAGCGTGGTCGTTCCCGAGGACCAGGACCGCGTCTACCTGCGCATGTACGCCGCGAGCGGCGGCACCTACACCGGGCAGCTGACGGCCGCTTCCGGCAGCTATACCGCCGAGGCCATTGAAATCAGAGGTATCGCCAGCATCGTTCCCGACTTCTGCGAGGACTTCGAGCAGGATGCCTCCGGTTTCGGCTCGTACAATCCCCTGGACGCCTATCAGGGCACGGCTGCCAAATGGAATTTCTCGAACGTCGGCATATGGTCGTCCGACCCCGCCCACAGCGGCGAGCAGAGCGTCCGCTTCGGCAAGAATCCCGATTCCTATATCGAGATGGCCGAGGACCGCACAGGAGGAATAGGCACCGTTTCCTTCTTCGCAAAGTACTGGGGCAGCGAGAGCAACCCGGTAATCGACGTGCAGTACAGCACCGACGGCGGTCAGAGCTACAGGACGGCCGGCAGCGTTACCGTTAGCGGGACCACCTATGCAGAGTACTCCGTATTCGTAGGCTGTGCGGGTAAGGCGCGCGTGCGCCTGCAGCAGACCTCGGGCAGCCGCCTGAACCTCGACGACGTGAGCATCACGCGCTACAGCTCCGGCGTGAGCGATCCGAGCGCCGAGCGCCACAGCTGGGACGCCTTCTGCCGCGGCGGCGAGCTTATCGTCACGGTCGAGACCGACGGCCTGACCTTCGGCGTCTACGCGCTCGACGGCACCACCATCCATTACGGTGTCCTCACCGAGGGCGAGCACAGCTTCGGCAGCCTCGCACCGGGCCTCTACATCGTGGCCTGCGGCGACTTTGCACGACGTGTGGTAATCCGCTGAGGATTAACTGAAAATACCGCGAACGCAAGGACGCCTGCAGCAGGGCTCCCTGCGTTCGCTCCATTACAAGCCATACTTCTGCCATGAAAACCTGGATACTTCTTCTTGTCGCGCTTGCCCTGGCAGGTTGCGGCGGCCGCGACGGTACCGGTACCGACGGCACCTTCGGGGAACTATGCACCGAACTCGACAACGAGATCGCGCGCAGCCGCGACTACGAGATCGCCAAGGAGAACCGCATCGCCCGGCTGCAGCGCGACTATGCCCTGGCGCGCGACGAGGCCCAGCGTGTGGAAATCACCGATGCCCTGGCGGAGGAATTCAACGCCTACAACGCCGACTCCGCGCTGTACTACATCAACCTGAACCTGCGCCGCCCTTCGGTACGGCGCAATCCGGCGGAGTACAACCGCCTTCGCATCCGCCGCGCCGATGTCATGGCACACGCCGGGCTGTTCTCCGACGCGCTCTCGCTGATGCGCGAGATACCCCGCGACTCGCTGGACCCGGAGCTGCTCGAGGATTACTATTCGGCCTACTGCGCGCTTTACCAGTATCTGAGCGAATATACGGACGAGCATGAGACGGCGCTCAACTACGAGCGTCTGCGGACATCCTACGCCGATTCCCTGCGCCGGACGGCCGAACCAGGGAGCTTCAACTACCGCTGCCACGTGCTGAGCGAGCGGGCGCGCGCCGGCGAGCTGGAGGACGTGATCGGCGAGATGACGGAATTCATGGGCGAGTATACTTCGGGCACGCGCGAGTATTCCATCCTGGCGTCGACCCTGGCGTATATCTATCAGATAAACGGCTACCGCGACGAAGGCAAGCGCTACCTGATACTCAGCGCCATTTCGGACGTGAAGGGCGCGGTTAAGGAGAATATGTCGTTCCGCGCCGTCGCTACGCTGATGTTCGAGGACGGCGACATTGAGCGCGCCAACCGCTACCTGATGAAAAGCATAGCCGATGCCAACTTCTACTCGGCGCTGATGCGCAACGCGCAGTCCAGCAAGATGCTACCCGTAATCGACGAAGCGTATTCCCAGATGCAGCACCGCAACAACAGGCGCCTGCAGATATCGACATGGACCAGCACGGTGCTATCCTTCGTACTGGTAATCACGCTGCTGTTCATCCTCTCGCAGATAAGGAAACTGCGGCGCGCCAACGCCGAGGTCAACACCGTCAATACCGAACTCAGCGTGATGTCCGCGCAGCTGCGCGACGCCAACAGCGAGCTGGAACGCCGCAATTTCGAGCTGCGCGACTACAACAAGACCAAGGAACAGTACGCTGGTCTGTTCATGGAATACTGTTCTTCGGCCATATCTACGCTTCAGCGCTACCAGCAGTCGCTGCGGGTCCTGACGGCCAAAGGGGGCAACAAGGCCGACCTGCTCAAGAAACTCGAGTCGACGGAAGTATCGGACCAGCTTCTGAAGAAATTCTACGTCAAGTTCGACGAGGCCATCCTCAACATCTACCCCTCGTTCGTCGAGAAATTCAACGCCCTTCTCAAGCCGGGCGAGCAGGTTGAGCTCAAGCCGGGCGAACTGCTGAACACGGAGCTGCGCCTCTTCGCTCTGGTCCGGCTCGGTATGGAGGACAGCGCCAAAATCGCCGAGTTCCTGCGCTGCTCGCTCTCCACGGTCTACACCTACCGGTCAAAAATGAGAAAAAGGGCTCTGAACCCGGACAGATTCGAGGAGGACGTGAAAAATTTGATTTGAAAAACGCCTTGATTTTTCCTTACCAAAATTTTATAAAATTAGCTGAAATTTAACCAAATAGCTGTTCGATAAGTTTTGATTTTTATTTGATTGTCTTGACGCGTGTGCGGGAAGTGCCGAATTTTGCGTCCGCAGAGCAAAAGCGCGCCATGAAAATCATCACAACCAAATCATACTTATAATGAACAGAAAACCATGGAATCTACGAGCCTTGAAGCATACCTTGCTGATGCTGCTGGCTCTTCTGTCTGTCCCGCAGCTGGCGGCGCAGACTGTCAATGTTTCCGGAACTGTCGCTGACCGGACCGGCGAAGTCCTCATAGGCGTCAGCGTTTCGGTAAAAGGCGACCAGTTACACGGCGCGGTAACCGACTTTGACGGCAACTACACCATTTCCGCCGTTCCTTCCGACGGTACTCTCGTATTCAGCTATGTCGGCTTCCAGGCTGTGGAGGTCGCCGTAAACGGACAGACCAAAATCGACGTCACCATGCAGGAGGACAGCGAAATCCTCGACGAGGTAGTTGTCGTAGGCTACGGCTCCCTGAGCCGCAAGGAACTTTCGAGCTCCATCGTCCAGGTGAACCGCGACGATTTCCAGAAGGGCGCCATGAACAACCCGATGGAAATGCTCACCGGCAAGGTTGCCGGCCTCAACGTGTCCAGCACCGCTTCCGCCGACCCCAACGGCAGCGCATCGCTTCAGGTACGCGGCGCCACCTCCCTCAGCGCCGGCAACGGTCCTCTGATCGTGATCGACGGTGTGGCCGGCGGCGATATCCGCACCCTGGCCCCGCAGGACATCGAGTCCATGTCCGTACTGAAGGATGCCGCCTCCGCCGCCATCTACGGTACGCGCGGCGCCAACGGCGTTATCCTCATCACCACCAAGAAGGGCACCGGCGAACCGGGGCTGCCCGTAATCACCTATGATTCCTACGGCGCCCTGGCCTTCGCCAAGGACAAGCCCGAGGTACTCTCGCCCTACGAATGGCGCCTTGCCCGCCGCGGCAACGACTACGGCGCCAGCACCGACTGGTACGACCTGATTACCCGCGACGTTGCCTACGACACCAACCAGTACCTCTCCATCGACGGCAGCCTCTCCAACGGCGGCTACTACACAGCCTCCGTCAACTGGAAGAAGGCCAACGGTCTGGACATCGTAAGCGGCCGCGAGGAATTCGGCGGCCGTGCGGCCGTTTCCGCAAATACCCTCGACAGCCACCTGCGTTTCACCGCCACAATCAACGCCCGCAAGGTCAAGGAAGACTGGGGCGACAGCGGCATGTTCGACACCGCCCTGGGCATGAACCCGACCATCCCCGTGTTCAACGCCGACGGCTCCTACTTCCAGCCCACCTCCCCTACGGACATCAAGAACCCCGTGCAGCAGCTTAAGGTCAACACCTCGCAGGGCAACCGCACCTACCTGCTCGGCACCGCCGACGTCAAGTACAGCATCTGGAGCAACGACAAGCACAGCGTGAGCACCACTCTGTCGTACTCCTACAGCTACAACGACCTCAAGAGCGACTATTACACTCCGACGACCTCCGGCGAATCCTATTGGGGCGGCTACAAGGGCCGCGCTTCCCAGCAGTACCAGAAATGGTGGACCAACCGCCTGGAATGGATCGGCAACTACGGCTTCCTCAGCGGCGACCATGACTTCAAGCTCGTAGGCGGCTACTCCTTCGAGCGCAGCGACTGGGAGCAGATGTTCATGCAGAACAACGACTTCACCTTCGACAAACCCCTCTGGAACGGCATCGGCTCGGGCTCCTGGCTGGCCGACGGCAAGGCCCAGATGTACGGCGGCAAGAGCCAGTCGACTCTCGTCGGCTTCTTCGGACGCGCCAATTACTCCTGGCGCGGTATGGTGATAGCTTCCGCTTCCATCCGTCATGAAGGATCGACCAAGTTCGGCGCCGACAAGAAGTGGGGTTCCTTCCCCTCGGCCTCCATCGCCTGGGAAATGGCCAAGGCTCCCTTCCTTTCGGAATATGTGCAGACCGTCCAGAGCCTCAAGCCCCGTATCTCCTGGGGTGTTACCGGCCGCAGCGACTTCGATGCGTACAAATCCCTTGCCACATATTCCACAAACGGCACCTATCTGATCGACGGCCAGTGGATCACCGGCTACCGCCCCTCCAACAACGCCAACCCCAACCTCGGCTGGGAGAAGCTTTCCAGCGCCAACTACGGCGTGGACTTCATGTTCTTCAACCGAATCTACGGTTCTGTCGAGTACTTCGACCGCCGCTCTCAGGACCTGCTGTACAACTACACGGCCCCGCAGCCCCCGTACGTATATCCCGACATACTCGTCAACGTGGGTACCACCAAGAACACCGGTATCGAAATCGCCCTCACGGCCGACGCAGTCGTCAACCAGCCCGTGACCTGGACCACCGGCATCAACTACTCCTACGGCACCACCAAGCTCACCAAGCTCTCGAACTCCATCTATCAGGCATCTTACCTCGACCTCTACCGCAAGCCGGGCGTAGGCACCAGCGAGTACTTCTTCCGCGTCGAGGAAGGCGGCCGCATCGGCCAGTTCTACGGCTACGAGTATGCCGGAGTAGACGAAGATCACAATATGCTCATCTACACCGCCGACGGCGAGAAGGTCAACGCCTCGACCGCCGACCCCAAGGACAAACGCTACATCGGCGACGGCGCTCCCAAGCACTTCCTGACCTGGAACAACACCGTCAAGTGGAAGAACTTCGACCTGAGCCTTATGTTCAACGGCGCCTTCGGCCACAAAATCTTCAACATGCGCCGCTACGGCATGGGCCTCAAGGGCAGCGGCAGCGACAACGTACTGCGCAGCACCTACCTCAAGGACCGCGACGTATGGTCCGGCGGCGGCGTAATCTCGTCGTACTTCCTCGAGCGCGGCGACTACTTCAAGCTCGAGAACGTTACGCTCGGCTACACCGTGCCCCTGAAGAACCGCCGCTTGCTGGATTCCGTCCGCGTCTACCTCTCGGCCAAGAACATCTTCACCATCACGGGCTATACCGGCACCGACCCCTCCGCCGTACCCTCGACGGGAATCACCCCCGGCGTCGACGTATCCTCCGCCTACCCGACAGCCATGCAGCTGACCCTGGGCGCCACCATCCGTTTCCGTTAAACCGCATCATCTCGAAACAATGAAACTATTCAAACATATAGCCGGTCTGCTGAGTGCGACCGCAATAGCCGTCGGAGCATGGTCGTGCACGGACCTGGATGAAGTGACCTTCGACCGCATCGACGCCTCGACTTACTATCAGGACGAACAGAGCGTCCAGAGCGCCGTGGCTTCCATCTACGCCAGCGCCGCCAGCGGCTTCCTGGAGTATTTCTGGTACCTGAACGAATTCCCCGCCGACCAGATTGCCTGGCGTACCTGGAACGGCGGCGCCTGGGGCTACGACGAAGCCGCCAAGTTCGTGCTCTCGACGCAGACCTGGAATTCCGAGTCCGTAATCATCCGTCAGGCCTGGGAACACGCCTGGGAGACCATCGGCCTCTGCAATACCCTGATCAACGACCTGGAGGCCCTCAATCCCGAAGCCATCGGCATGACCGACGCCTCCCTGCGCTCCTACATCGCCGAAGTGCGCACCATGCGTGCCTGGGCATACTACAACAACTTCGAGCTCTGGGGCGGCTCTCTGCCTCTGAACATCTCCGTCGGCGGTGACATCCCCGGTTCCGCCGACCCCGACTTCAACAAGGGCTGCGAGGTAATCTGGAACTTCATCGCCGACGAACTCGACGGCTGCTGGGCCGACCTCACCGCCGAGGACGGATCCAGCGCCACCCGCAACCGCATGAACCAGGGCATGAACCGCATGCTCAAGATGCGTATCCTGCTGAACTCCCAGCTATGGACGGGCACCGACCGCTACGCCGAGTGCGCCACCCTCTGCCAGGAAATCATCGACGGCAAGTACGGCCAGTACGACCTCGCCGCCGACTACCGCAAAATCTACGGAGTAGACAACAATACCTGCCCCGAGGTGGTGTTCGCCTTCGCCATGGAGGCTGGCCGCATGACCAACAACAACCGCAACACCCCCTTCCTTCCCTATAACTACGACGAGATGTTCGGCTTCTCCTGCGACCAGGGCGGCTGGAACTGCACCTGCCTGGTACCTTCGAAGGACAATACGGGCACGCTCGTTCCCAACGCCGGCAGCGAGGGCGCCAAGAGCTTCCTGTTCGACTACGGCGACAAGCTCGGCGCACCCTTCGACCGCATGAACGACCTCGATATCCGCAAGCAGCCCTTCAAGTGCGACGCCGCCGGCAACTGGCAGGGCATCTTCGCCATGGGCGCCCAGATCAACTACGAGACCGGCGAACCCGTCCTCGCCGACGCCGACCTTCAGGACAAGCCTCTGATCTACGTCGACCAGGTAGGTACCTTCCTGGGCCTGGGCCGCGCCCTCGAACCCGTGATGAGCCCGCGCTGGGGCCAGACCAACTCCGGTTTCCGCGTGCTCCGCTACCCGGTATATCCCACTTCCGTAGGTGTCGACTGGCGCGACGCCGACCAGGTTGAGTTCCGCCTCGCCGAAGTCTACTACACCCTGGCCGAGTGCAAGCTCCGCGCCGGCGACGCCGGCAGCGCCAAGCAGCTGGTCAACGACGTGCGTCAGCGCTACTATTCCGCATCGGACGCCTCGACCATCGAGAATCCCGGTCCCGGCTTCGACAAGTTCGACAGCGACTGGATGCTCAGCGAATGGGGTCTCGAGTTCCTCAACGAGGGCCGTCGCCGCCGCACCGACCTGCGCCGCTTCGACAAGTTCACCCAGGGCCAGTGGTGGTTCTTCGGCCGCACCTCTGAGACCGACCGCGAGATGCCC
The DNA here is from genome assembly GCA_900554265.1 of uncultured Porphyromonadaceae bacterium. GTDB lineage: Bacteria > Bacteroidota > Bacteroidia > Bacteroidales > Muribaculaceae > CAG-873. The sequence continues at coordinate 6,692 of USGZ01000002.1, read as the reverse complement.
GCCAAGCGCGACCGACGCTACGAATGGTATCCCCTGCCGCAGGTTGCCCTTATGGTCAACCCCGGTCTGGTACAGAATCCTAACTATTAAAAACAAGCCGACATGAAGAAATTCAATATATTCAGTTTTCTTTTCCTGATGCTTCTGCCCCTGCTGGCGGGATGCTCCAAGGACGAGATCATATTCGACAGCGAGCTGCCGCGCTTCGAGCTGCGCCCCGGCTATCAGCTGCTGGAGGTAATCGTGCCGCAGGGCACAATACCGACCGACAAAATCTATATCGTCGGCGAGTTTAATGGCGGCCAGGAAGCTGCCGTGGGCAATCCGATGTGGCAGCTCGAGAAGGCCAGCGACACGGACGTGAAGTGGGGTATCTATCTGAATCCCGACGACTTCGTCGACGGCAAGACCCTTGCCGACGGCTATACCTTCTATAATTCGGAGCAGGGCGAAGAGCGCTCGCTGGACAACCAGCCCGTTCTCCACACCGAGGCTCCGGCCCTGGGCCAGCGCCTGAACGTGCTTCTTTACCGCTGGGCCGACTACTTCAACAAACCCGTCGATCCGGGTGAAATCGTCCACGACGGCTACGTGATCTACGTTGTCGACAACTCCGGCTTCGAAGACCTGGCCATGTACGCCTGGGGCGACGCCGAGGCATTCGGCGCCTGGCCCGGCATGACTCCCACCGGCAAGGTTGAAATCGAAGGCGTGACCTACAAGTACTTCGATACCGGCGCCGCCAACGAGGGCCTCAACCTGAACCTGATTTTCAACAACAACAACGGCGGCTCGCAGCTCCCGGACTACAACGTTACCCTGGACAAGGACTTCTACCTCGAGTTGACACCCGACGCAGTCCTCGAGTACGACCCCTCGTCGAACGTCAAGCACGACGGCTATGCCGTGTTCGTGGTCAACAAGAGCGGCTGGGACGAGCTCTACCTTTATATGTGGGGCGCGGTCAACGACCTCAACGGCGCATGGCCGGGCATGGCTCCTACCGGAACCCAGACCATCAAGGGCGTCGAGTACACCTACTTCGACCTCGGCGCGGCCAACTGCGACGCCGGTCTTGAGGAACACGTGATTCTCAACAACGGCAACGGCAAGCAGGTCGACGACGTGGTTGTCTTCAACCTCGACCGCGACGTCTACGTAGAGCTCACCGCCTCCGGCGCCACTGAAATCGACCCCGAGACCTACGACCCCGGCACGACTCCCGAACCCGACCCGGATCCCGACCCCGAACCTCAGGACTACAAGATTTATGTCCAGAACCTCACCGGCTGGAGCGACTTCTATGTCTACGCCTGGGGCGATAAGGAACTCTTCGGCGGCTGGCCCGGCGCCACTTCGTCCGAAACCGTTGAAATCGGCGGCATGAGCTTCCTGGTATTCAACGTATCCGGCGCCGGCGAGACCGAGAACCTTATCTTCCACGACAACAACGGTACCCAGTACGACGCTCTGGCCATCACCCTGGACAAGGACTGGTATATCGTCGCCAACCCCGACGGCGCCGCAGCCATCGAGGAGCCTGTCAGCGAGTTCAAGATCTACATCGAGGACAATACCGGCTGGGCTAACTTCTACGTCTACGCCTGGGGCGACAAGGAAGTGTTCGGGGGCTGGCCCGGCGTCAGCCCCGATGCAACCGAGACTGTCGACGGCGTTACCTACAAGGTAATCACCGTCGAGGGTCACGGCGAGACCGAGAACCTCATCTTCAACAACAACGACGGTACCCAGTACGATGCCATGAGCATTACCCTGGACAAGAACTATATTATTTCCGCCGGCCCGACAAGCGCCGAACTCAAATAAGACCTGAATGAAAGCAATCAAAGCTATACTCGCAGCGGTGGCAGCATTTGCCGCCACCGGCTGCACTTCCTACGAAATCGACATGCCCGAGAACCCCGCGCCGCCTACGGTAGGCCCGGAGGTGAGCACCAACGTAATCTACCAGGCCAATCCCCGTTTCTTCGGCGACAACGAGTGCCTGGACGGCATCGCCGCCCAGCTCGGCCGCATCGCCGGCATGAACACCGACATCCTCTGGATCATGCCCGTCTATGAGACCGGCGAGCTCAACGCCTTCGGCTCTCCCTACTGCGTGCGCAACTTCACGGCCCTCAATCCGCGCTACGGTACCATGGCCGACGCCAAGGCCCTTGTCGACGCCGCCCACGCCAAGGGCATGAAGGTGATTTTCGACTGGATCGCCAACCACACAGCCTGGGACTGCGCCTGGATTGCCCAGCACCCTGACTGGTACGAACATGACGCCAACGGCAATATCGTCAACGCCAACGGCTGGACGGACGTGGCCCAGCTGGACTTCTCGAACCAGAATCTACGCGCTGCCATGACGGACGCCATGATTTTCTGGATCAAGGAACTGGGCATCGACGGCTACCGCTGCGACTACGCCGAAGGCGTGCCTATCGATTACTGGAGCGAGGCCATCACCGCCATGCGCGCCCTCAATCCCGAGCTCATCATGCTCGCCGAGACTTCGCACGCCGAATACTACGAGGCCGGTTTCGATATGATCTACGACTGGAAAAGCGGCTCGACCATCTCCGAAGTCTTCCACGGCGACAAGCCCTCGAAGGCCGTCAGCGAGGCCCAGAGCGCACTGTCCGTCGTGCCTGAAGGCGACTCGATTCTGCGCTACGTGTTCAACCACGACACCGCCGCCGAGAACAACGTGGCCACCATGTTCGGCGCTCCCGAAGGCATCCCCGCCGCCTATGTGCTGGCCTCGATGCTCAACGGCACCCCGATGATCTACTCGTCGATGGACGTCGAGGGCCTCTCCGGCAAGCTCAGCTTCTTCAACTACAACCCGCTGACCTTCTCGCAGGCCCTGAGCGACAAGTTCGCCGCCATCAACGCCGCCTTCCGCAGTTCCGCCGAGGTGCGCCGCGGCCAGCTCGCCGACCTCTCGACTTCGTCCGTAGTATGCTTCACGCGCTCGATTCCCGGCCACACGCTGATGGTGGCCGTCAATCCTACCGCCGACACCAAGAGCATCCGCACGCCCATCATGCTCACCGGAGCCTCGATGACCGACCTGCTCTCCGGCGCCACAGTGACCGTGCCCGTCACCCTCGAGCTCGGAGCCTACGGCTACGCGATTTACATGAACTGAACCCTAAGCTATAAATTTCCTTCTTTACAGTAATGAAGAAAATTCTGGCAACAATGATGATGACCGCGGGCGCCCTTGCCGCGACGGCCGCGGTCATCACTTCCCCCGACGGAGCCATCCGCCTCACGGCCGACGTGGACGCCGATGGCGCGCCGTGCTATTCCGTAGACTACAAGGGCCGTGCGCTCGTCGCGCCCAGCCGCCTGGGTCTGCGCGCCGACGAGACTTCCTTCACCTCGGGCTTCACCATCGCCGGCGTCGACACCGCTACCGTCGACCGCAGCTGGCAGCCCGTATGGGGCGAGTACTCGACCGTGCGCGACCACTTCCGCGAGCTGGCCCTGCACCTGAAGGCCACCGACCCGGCGCGGGCCATGACGCTGCGCTTCCGCGTGTTCGACGACGGCATCGGCTTCCGCTACGAGCTGCCTGCCCAGCAGGGTCCCAACTACCTGACCCTCCGCGACGAGCTCACCGAGTACAACTACACGGACAACCACCGCATCTTCTGCATCCCCGGCGACTACGATACCGACGAGTACCTCTGGTCCGAGACCACCTTCACGGAGCTTCCCTCGGCCTTAGGCAACTACCGCCGCCACAGCGAGGCCCAGCGCACCGGAGGCACGACGGTCCAGACGCCGCTGCTGCTCAAGACGGCCGACTCGGTCTACGTCAACGTCCATGAAGCCGCCCTTGTAGGCTATCCGGCGATGCTGCTGGACGTCGACACCGCCGCTTACGCGATGAAGGCGCACCTGGTGCCCGACCGTCTCGGCGTCAGCGCCTATCTGCACCTGCCCTTCGACACCCCCTGGCGCACGCTCATCATCAGCGACGACGCCCGCGATATCCTGGCCTCGCAGCTGGTCTACAATCTCAACGAGCCCTGCAAGATCGAGGACACCTCCTGGATCAAGCCGATGAAGTTCGTCGGCGTATGGTGGGAGATGTTCACCGGCAAAATCAAGACCTGGGCCTACTCGAACGACTTCCTGGCCAAGCCCGGCATCACCGACTACTCGGCGCTCGAATCCAACGGCCACCATCCGGCCAACACGGCCAACGTGATGCGCTACATAGACTTCGCCGCGGCCCACGGTATCGACGGCGTGCTCGTCGAGGGCTGGAACGAAGGCTGGGAGGACTGGGCCGCTTACCGCAAGAACCGCCAGTTCCTCTTCGACAAGGCCTATCCCGACTTCGACGTCGACTCGCTGCGCGACTACGCCCGCTCCAAAGGCGTGAAGCTCATCATGCATCACGAGACCGCCGCCAACGCCGCCGACTACTCCCTTCAGCTTGACCGCGCCTTCAGGTTCATGAAGGACAACAACTACGACGCCGTCAAGACCGGCTACGTAGGCGCAATCATCCCCCGTTCGGAGCATCATACCTCGCAGTGGATGGTGGACCATGTGCTCGACGTGGCCAGGCGGGCCGCCGACTATCAGATCATGGTCGACAGCCACGAGGCTCCGCGTCCCACCGGTCTGGCCCGCACCTATCCCAACTGGCTGGCCCAGGAATCGGCACGCGGCGGCGAGTTCGAGTCGATGGGCGGCAACCCGCCGTCGCATACCTGCATCCTGCCCTTCACGCGCCTCAAGGGCGGCCCGATGGACTATACCCCGGGCCTGTTCGAGACGCGCCTGAGCTACTACGGCGAAGGCAAGGACTCCCAGGCGGGCACCACGCTGGCGCGCCAGCTGGCCCTCTACCTGACCATGCCCTCGCCGATGCAGATGGCCTGCGACCTGCCCGAGAACTACGAGCGCTTCCCGGATGCCTTCCGCTTCATCGAGGACGTGCCCGTAGATTGGTCCGACTCCCGCTATCTCGAAGCCGAACCGGGACGCTATATCACCGTCGCCCGCCGCGACAAGAACTCCGACGACTGGTATGTAGGCGCAATCACGGACGAGAACGCCCGTACGGCGACAGTCGACCTGGGCTTCCTGCCCGCCGGCGAAACCTATGTGGCCACGGTATATGCCGATGCTCCGGATGCCGACTGGAAGGAGAATCCCCAGGCATACCGCATCAGCACCGTCGAAGTCGACGCCTCGACCGTGTTGCGCCCGCACCTCGCTCCCGGCGGCGGCGCGGCAATCAGAATCACGAAGAAACAGTAAGCTGATATATTCGGAGCGAGTCCGCCTCCGGCTCAACCGGACATACCGGACAGACTCCCCAAAGGTTGTTTTAGCAAAAACCAAATGTTCTTCATCGGCCTGCGTGCGAACGTAGGCCGATTTTGTGGTGATTTGCGGGGGTGGGGGAAAAGTGCTATATTTGCAGTTTGGAACGATACGACAGCAAAAATGAAGAAATTTACGATATTCGCGGCGCTGGTGCTCGCGGCGGGGATGCTTGGTCAGGTTTTCGCCGACAGCGCCGGCAATAAGGACCGACTGGCCCGCAAGCTTCAGACCCTCAACAGCATAGCCAAGGAGCTGGAAACCTCCTATGTCGACACTATAGCCGTCGACGAGATTATGGACAATACCATCCAGGCGCTGCTGTACTACACCGACCCCTACACGGAGTACTATCCGAGCAACGAGCAGGACGAGCTTCTGCAGCTCTCCGCCGGAGGGTATGCCGGCATAGGCAGCGTAATCGGCAAGCGCGTCAAAAAATTCAGTGATGTCGTTCTGGGGCTGCTGTACTTTCTTCTTAGCCATTTTCCGTTAATTCCTCCATTAAAAAATTAAGCCGCGGTCACTCGCCGTCTTCTATCAGTTCGTGATCGTCAAAATCGTCGTAGTTCATTGCCGAGATATCGGCGGCGGGAAGCGAGATCTCCCCGAAATCGCCGGTCAGCGTGATCTTTTCTCCGTCGTATCCCGAAAGAACGCACCTGAAGTCCTTGGAAGGCGCGCCATCGCACAGCTTGTAGGTCTTGACCCTCACCTTTTTTCCTATCGACTGCTCAAGCTGGGCAAGTCTTCTCACGGAACGCTCAAGCCCCGCGGAACCTATCTCCAGATAGTCGATCTTGTCGATGAAATACTGCTCGTCGATGATGGAGTTTATCTCACCGTCGATGGATTCGCAGTCGTCGATGGAAACGCCGTGCGGCTTGTCGATGAAGATACGCAGATACCATTTTGCGCCCTCCTTCGCGAACCAGACGTCCCACAGCGAGAAACCGTGGCCCTCGACTATCGGTCTTACCGCGGCCTCAGCCGCAGCCTCGATAGTGCTGAACCCCTTTGCAAGTGCCATTAAGCCAGCTCCTTTCAGAATATGCAGCAGGACAGGCAAAAACCGCCTGACCCCGATTAAAACTTAAAGACTGGAGCGAAACCCCAGTCTTTAGTCTAATCTATCTTGTATTATTATACCACGTTTATTTCAGAAAATCAATAGGTTTTTTGAAAAAACAGCGTATTTTTCAGGTAAAATCAATGTTTTAAGGCTCAGACGTGTTGACAAATCCCCAAAATCGTGCTATAATCAAACCAATGAATACGAAAAGCTGTGACAAGAAACAGTAGGCACATCGGATTTTCAGAGAGACGGCGGC
>USGZ01000001.1 GCA_900554265.1 uncultured Porphyromonadaceae bacterium | reverse complement strand
GCGTAATCTACAACCTCAGCTCGCGCCACGACATCAACACTTCCCGCATATCATTCTACATTCAGGACACTTACCGCCTCGACACCTCGAAGGGCTACTTCAATATCAACGGCGGCATCCGCATGAGCTACTGGGACTTCAACCGTGAATTCCTGGTCAGCCCGCGCGTCAGCGTAGGCTTCGTGCCGCAGTCGAACCCCCGCCTGGCCTTCCGCTTCGCAACCGGCCTCTACTACCAGAGCCCCTTCTACAAGGAGTACCGACAGCCCATTGAGGACGCCGACGGCAACATGACCATAGCCCTGAACAAGGACATCAAGAGCCAGCGCTCGCTGCAGTTCATCTTCGGCACGGACTATACCTTCCGCGCCCTCAACCGGCCCTTCAAGCTCTCCGGCGAAGCGTACTACAAGAACATGGGCAACTTGATTCCCTACGAAATCGAGAATCTCAAGATAGTCTACGCCGGCCGCAACCTGACCTCGGGCTATGCCGCCGGCATCGACTTCAAGCTCTTCGGGCAGTTCGTCCAGGGCACCGACTCCTGGCTGAGCTTCTCGCTGATGAAGACGCAGGAAACCCTCAACGGCGTCAAAGTGCCCCGACCGACCGACCGCCGCTACTCCTTCGCCCTGTTCTTCACCGACTACTTCCCGCGCTTCCCCAAGCTCAAGTTCAACCTGCGAGGAATCTTCAGCGACGGACTGCCAGTGACGGCGCCGCGCAGCAGCCGCGACAAGGGTTACTTCCGCGCCCCGGCCTACAAGCGCGTGGACATCGGCCTGGCCTACGGCCTGATAACGCCGCGCGAGGACGGAGCGCCTCGTACCGGCACCCTGCGCGGCATCAAGAGCATGTGGCTGGGGCTCGACGTCTTCAACCTGCTGGACATCAGCAACGTCAGCTCATACTACTGGGTAACGGACGTCAACGATATTCAGTACGCCGTGCCCAACTACCTGACGCGGCGCCAGTTCAACGTGCGCCTGACGGTAGAATTCTGACCGAATCGACGCTGACTGTCACACGGTAGGGCGTCGCCGCCGCGCGTGTCGGCCGCGGCGAAAGATAATAATAGAAAGCATACTGGCGGTCCCAGGAGGGAATCCCGACGTTGCGCGTCTCTCCCGCCGGGACATCGGCTTCGACGGCCACGCTGCGGCGATGCAGCATGCGGCCGGCGTTGTCGTAGTACGTCAGTGTCAGGTAGAGGGTATCGAAGCCGCAGGTATCGGTGTTGACCACGAAGAAGGACTCGCGCCGCGAGCGCAGAGGCTTGTCGTAGCCGCGGATTTTCAGGCGCGTGCTGTCCGGCCGCACGATTACCGAGGATTCCACCGACTCTGCACTCGCCACGGCCTCGGCGGTATCGGCCGGCGCCGGCTCGGCTATGCGGTGCAGGCCGCTGCGCGTGGTGCGCGTATTGCGGCCGCCGGCAGTCAGCACGGTGCCCAGGCATAGGAGGGCGAGTATCAGCGGCAGACGTTTCATAGAATTACGGGTCCGGCAGGCCGCGGAGCAATCCGCACGGCGCCGTCAAGCTCGTCGGGGTGTTCGCCCTCGCGGTAGCCGGCGCGGAAAAAGTAGGGAATCCAGCGGCGCAGCGAAATGCGGCCGTGCGGGTCGTAGGCGCGCATGTACATGCGGCCCAGGCGCTCGTCGACCTCGACGATGAAGTGATGGGCCGAGCGGCCGCTGCCGGGCTTCGAGTATATTTCGGCGTCGTAGGTCGCCGGGCGTGCCGTGGCCCTGAGGGTACCGATTGTTGCGCCAGCGGGGGCGGTGAAGTCCGGCGAATCGAGCAGGCGCATGGTGTAGGTGTCCTGGCGCCCGGCATCCTCGACCGAGAATACGGCCCCGCCGGGCATCATGCGCCATACGCCGCCGCAGGGCGCGGAGCAGACTCCGCCATGCAGGCGTTCCGGCGGCTCGCCGGCTCCGGCGCTTGCCGCAAGGGCCAGAATCGCCGCCGTGAGGAACGCGCGCGGGTTCATATCATATAGTATTAAATACTGCTGAATTTATAGGAGAAGCCTATCGAGAGGATTTCCTTGATCTGCAGCTTGTGCCAGTCCGGGTCGTCGCAGCGCGGCGTAGAGGTGTCGTAGCGGGCGTGAACGTAGAGCTGGGTGCTCAGGAATCGGTTGATTTCGAAGTCGATGGTGTTCTCCCAGTCCGCATAAGCCGCGGAGTAGTCCGTGAAGGCGAACAGGCGCGACTTGTAGCTGATGTTGTAGCAGATTTTCCAGGAGAACTTGAGCTCGCTGCTCGAACCGAACTTGTGCTTGGTCTTGCGGCCTTCGGAAATCTCGTATAGCGTCGGATCGATGTTGCGGTTGATGCAGGTCTTCAGGTTGTACGACAGCGGGGCGATGGAGGCGTCGAACTGGATGGTCTTTTTCGGGTTGGTATAATTGTAAGTCATACCGAAGCCGACGTTGAGTTCGCCCGGCGACATGAAGGCGGCGCGCATGTCCGGCGAGTTGCTCTTGTAGGAATTCAGCAGCTGCGTCTTGAACAGGGCCGAGACGGAGTAGTACCACCGGCGGGCGGCCTTGACACCGAAGGTACTGGTAATCTGGAAAAGGTCGTCGCTGATATTGTAGTCGTGGAGTTTGTCGTCAGGAGCGTTGTTGACGCCGAGCTTGTACTGCATCGTGGTCTCGAACAGCAGCGTCGGATGATAGGCCTGGTTGAGCTTCGTGTTGTAGTATATGTTGCCGAGGGCGTTGAGGTTGTTGTTGCCGCCCTGATACCAGTTCGGGGAAACATAAGCCTGGGAGAACTGAAGCGAGGCCGTGAAGGTGTTGAGCCAGTGTTTCTTGCGCACTTCGGCGGCTTTTACGGTGGTGGCCACCTCTCCAGCCGTAGGCAGTTCCTTGATTTCTATGGTGTGGTCCTCGGGATTGACGACGGCCTCATAGCGCTTCGGCGCCTCCGGCAGCAGGTTGATGTTGTAGGCAACGGCTTCGGGATGCTCATAGTAGAGGTAGCGGCTGATGCGCTCTATCGCATTGGCCCCGGCCTGCTCCTCCTCGACCCAGCGTAGCGCCGGCTCGCCGGAATAGTCGGCGCTCAGGGGATTAAGGCCCCTGTCGTACTCGAAGGATGTGAACACTGCCGGCAGGAAGAAGGTGCGCGGAAGCGCGCGGAAGGCGACTACCGTGTCGTAGGGCATCTCGCGTGTGGCGGCAAGATAGGAATCGACGTCGGTAAAGTCAGGCAGAAGGGGCCATATCGGGCCGGCGACGGTGTCCGCCTGGGCAAAGACGGTATCGACCGCCATGGTCGCGGGCTCGACGATGGCACCGTCCTCGATTGATACGGCGCCCGGAACGACGGCAGACACCGGAGCCTGAGCGGCGGAGGAAACCGAATCGGCGACCGCCACGCGCGCTGAATTGAAGTACATTGCCTGGCCGTTTGCTCCGGGAGCAAAGGCGACGGCGGCCGCCAGCACGGCAGCATATGTCAGTTTGCTAAGGGCGAGGGTCATTGTGATGAATTTTTTTTGCTGTGTAGAGTGTGCAGGCACCGAAAGTCATTCCGCGGAAAGTGCAGTCGCCGAAGCCGGCCCTGCCCATCAGCGCCGTCATGGCTCCGCGGCTGGGACAGGCGGCGATGCTTTCCGGAAGATATGTATAGGCGCGGCTGTCGCCGCTGACCATGCGGCCCACCAAGGGTACCAGCGTACGTGTATAGACCTTGTAGAGGGCTCTCAGGACGGGATTTGCCGGCTCGGAGAGTTCCAGGACACACACCTTGCCGCCCGGACGCAGAATTCGGTGCATCTCGGCCAGACCGGCTGCCAAATCGGCGTAGTTGCGCACGCCGTAGGCAATGGTAATGGCATCGAAAGTGTTGTCCGGCAGGCCGGTGGACAGGCCGTCGGCGCAGATGAACTCTATGCCTTCGGCGCCTTTCTTGGCGCGCGCCCGCTCCAGCATGCCATCCGAAATATCCAGACCGGAAATCCGGGCCTGAGGCAGACGCCGGGCTAGCGCCAGCGCCACTTCGCCGGTGCCCGTAGCCAGGTCCAGCACCGAGGCCGGATTGCCCGCGGCGGCGGCCTCGACGAGGCGGCGCTGCCAGAGCCGGTCCATGCCGAAGCTCATGGCGGCGTTCATGAAGTCATAGGCCGGCGCGATGGCGTCGAACATGTCCGCCACCTGCCGGTCCTTGCTTCGCGTATCGTTGCGGTAGGGATTTACTTTCTCAACCTTCTCCATCCGTGCGGTCGAGGGTGGTCAGGAAGTCGAGCACGTTGGCAGCTATGCGCTCGGCGGCATCGTCCTGCGGCGCGGGTTCGAACTCGCGGCCGGTGACGCGGCGGTAGAGCTCGATGTAGCGGTCCGAGATGGCCTTGCAGACGGCATCGGTCATTTCGGGCAGTTTCTGGCCTTCCTTACCCATGAAACCGTTGTCCATCAGCCACTCGCGCACGAATTCCTTCGAGAGCTGGCGCTGGGGGAGCCCCTTGGCGAAAAGGTCGGCGTAGGTGTCGGCGTAGAAGTAGCGGCTGGAGTCCGGGGTATGGATTTCGTCGATGAGCATGATTTCGTCGCCGTTCTTGCCGAACTCGTACTTGGTGTCGACCAGAATCAGGCCCTTCTCGGCGGCCATGCGCGTGCCGGCGGCGAAGAGGCGTCGCGTGTAGTCCATCACCGTGTCCAGTTCCTCGCGGGTCATCAGGCCCTGGGCCACGATTTCCTCGGGCGAGATGTTGAGGTCATGACCTTCGTCGGCCTTGGTGGTCGGGGTGATGATGGGTTCGGGCAGCCGCTGGTTCTGGCGCAGGCCCTCGGGAAGGCGTACGCCGCAGATTTCGCGCACGCCGGAGGCATAGTCGCGCCAGGCGCTGCCGGCCAGGTAGCCGCGGATAATCATCTCTACGCGGAAAGGCGTGCAGGCGATGCCGGCGGTGGCCATCGGGTCGACCTCGGCCAGCTTCCAGTTGGGGACTATGTCGGCGGTGGCATCCAGGAAGTAGTTCGCAATCTGGTTGAGCACCTGGCCCTTGAAGGGAATGCCCTTGGGCAGGATTACGTCGAATGCCGAGATGCGGTCGGTAGCAACCATTACCAGCAGATTGCCGGAGAGGGTATAAACGTCGCGGACTTTGCCGTGGTACACGCCTGTCTGGCCGGGAAAATGGAAGTCGGTCGAAGTGAGTGTCATGCTGTGATTATGTTTGGTTATTGGTTTTCGATGGTTTTCGCGGCATCGGTCTCAGTTGCGCGTTCTTTCTTCTGCTGCTCGTCGAAGCGCTCGTAGGCCTCGACGATGCGCTGAACCAGGTGATGGCGGACGATGTCTTTCTTGCCGAACTCAACGCGCCCCACGCCCGGCACGCCGTCCAGAATCTTCAGCGCCTGGACAAGGCCGGAGGTCGTTGTCCGCGGCAGGTCGATCTGGGTCACGTCGCCTGTGATTATCATCTTGGCGTTCATGCCAAGGCGGGTGAGGAACATCTTTATCTGGTGCGTGGTCGTGTTCTGGGCCTCGTCCAGGACTATTACGGCGTCGTTGAGCGTGCGGCCGCGCATGAAGGCCAGCGGCGCTATCTGGATTACCTTGGTCTCCATGTATTCCTTGAGCTTGGCCAGGGGTATCATGTCCTCCAGGGCGTCGTAGAGCGGCTGCAGGTAGGGGTCTATCTTGTCCTTCATGTCGCCGGGAAGGAAGCCGAGCTTCTCGCCGGCCTCGACAGCCGGACGCGAGAGGATGATCTTGCGCGCCTCGCGGTTCTTCAGCGCGCGGACCGCAAGGGCGATGGCGATATATGTCTTGCCCGTGCCGGCGGGGCCGAGGGCAAAGGTGAGGTCGTTTTTCTCGAAGGTCTCGACGAGCTTGGCCTGGTTGGGCGTGCGCGCGGAGATGGGCTTGCCGTTGACGCCGTAGATAATCGCGCCGTCGTTCTTGCGCTCCTTGGGCGCCGCGCCCTTGACCATATCGATTATCGCATCCTCGGGCAGGGAGTTGTACTTCTCGGCATATGCAGCAAGTTCCTGCATCTTGGCCTCGAATTCGCCCGTCTCGCGGTCCTCGCCGATGACGCGGATTACCGAGCCGCGCGCCGAGATGCGCAGTTTCGGATATAAGTTCTTGATAAGGTGGAGGTTGCTGTTGTTGACCCCATAGAACTGTACGGGGTCGACCTTGTCGATTATGACTATGCGTTCAATCATTTGGCGTGGCCTGGGATGAATGGGGGCTTTGGTAGCGCAAAGTTACTAAAACTTTTGCGCCCGCACACCCTCGAAAGATAAAACAATGTGAATGTGTTTTATTTTGTTAACGCATATCTCTCCTCCGGGGTTCATCCCCGCTCCACCCTGCCTCTCCCGATTAATCCCGATTAGTCAAGATTAATCTTGATTGAGATTGCCTCCATTTGAGCTGTTCATTAGCATTATATAGGGCTTTATTAGAGAATTTTTGTATCTTTGCTGCTGTTTTACCGAAAAAGCACAAAACAATATATGCAAATCGAACAAACTTCAATTTCTCCGTTCTGGCCGATAGCCAAATGGACCATGGTGGCGCTGACTGCCGTATCAGTCCTGGCGAACATCTTCTTCTATTTTGCGAATTCCTATGAATGGCTGACGGTTCGTTCCGTGTACTATATTCTGGACAGCCTGCTGTTTCTTGCCGCGACAGTATTGATGTTCTTCTTCGCCCCGGCACGGATGATGCGCATTGCCGGTGCGGCATTCGCCATCGGCAACATACTGTTCGTAATACTCGGCTACGTCGGGTATCATATGGATTCCTATATCACCACGGTCCTCAGAGGCATGGCTGCCCTGGTGATGCTTTCAGGCTTTGCGGCGATATATACCTGTTCGGGACGATATGATATCGGCCGCAGCGTAAAGTTCGCCACTTGCGCCTACTACTTCTCATATTTCATCGGACTTGCATATTCTTTCCCTATAATAAATCATACCGGCAACTTCATGTCGGAATTAGTCGGGATAAACATGTCGGCAAGCAACTTCATCGCCGTGCTGATTTACAAGATTGCGGTATGCATAATGTGGTACAGTATAGCGCGGCACATGAACGGCCCCGAAATAAATGAAGATACCGAAGCTTCGGACCGAAAGCTCAAGCGCCTGGTAAGCGTAATGGGTTCGCTGGTGGCTTTCTCCATGATATTCGTGTTCATAATGGCTTACATCAACGAAGAATTTTACCATTAAAGCTATGAGCTACAATCTTAAATTCATTACCCGCGACGAAACCCGCCGCTTCGGCGAAGGCAACGCAATTCCTGCCTTCATATATTATCTCAGCGCCATAGTCGGCGCGCTGCTGGCCCTGGAAATGTTCTTCGCTTTGGCCGACAGTTCTTTCTACCGCATGGACTACATCTATCCGATATGCATGATAATTGTAGGACTTGGCGGATGGGCGCTGATCAATAACTTCATGCGCATCGACGACAACAAGGCCGCACTCGCCAAAACCGGCTACAACTTCCTGGTAATCACCGGAGCGTTCGCCCTGGGCATGCTCCTGAGCGCAGCCCTGATTCTGGTAGTAGGCATAATACTCGCCATATTCGCCCTGCGCATATTCTTAGGCCTGCTTTCAGGCACGCTCTCGTCGGCCGGAAGCTCGTCGGGCTCGTCGTCGGCCAGGGAAGTCAAAACCATCGACGGCAGCGAAGTCAACTTCGAATATATGAACGGCGACATCGAGACTTCCGACCACCGCAAGTTCAAATACAACGGCTTCGGCCAGGGATATACGGAAGTCGACAATCTGTAGTAACGGGCTTTAACGAAAAATTTCTGTATTTTTTGTTTGCGGATAAACTTAAAAGACGTATTTTTGTATCACAATATACCTAACTCATAAAAACACAAAAGATATGGACTTTCTGACAAACGACAAACTGGTAATCGTCGGTGCCGCTGGTATGATCGGTTCCAACATGGCCCAGACTGCTCTGATGATGCATCTGACCCCCAACATCTGCCTCTACGATCCCTATGCTCCCGGTCTGGAAGGCGTAGCCGAAGAACTCTACCAGTGCGCTTTCGAAGGCGTGAACCTCACGTTCACCAGCGATATCGCCGAGGCTCTCAAGGATGCCAAGTATGTTGTCAGCTCCGGCGGTGCCGCCCGTAAGGCCGGCATGACCCGCGAAGACCTCCTCAAGGGCAACGCCGCTATCGCCGAAGAATTCGGCAAGAACATCAAGACCTACTGCCCCGACGCCAAGTTCGTGGTCGTTATCTTCAACCCCGCCGACATCACCGGTCTGATCACCCTGCTCTACAGCGGCCTCAAGCCCAGCCAGGTTGCTACCCTCGCCGCTCTCGACTCCACCCGTCTGCAGGACCAGCTCGTGAAGTACTTCAAGGTGCCCGCCGCCGAAATCGTAAACTGCCGTACCTACGGCGGCCACGGCGAACAGATGGCCGTATTCGCTTCGACCACTACCGTCAACGGCCGTAAGCTCACCGACATCATCGGTACCGCCGAACTGCCCGTCGAGGAATGGAACGCCATGAAGCAGCGCGTTATCCAGGGCGGTAAGAACATCATCGACCTCCGCGGCCGCAGCTCCTTCCAGAGCCCCGCTTATCTCTCCATCGAGATGATTGCAGCTGCCATGGGTGGCAACACCTTCCGCTGGCCCGTAGGTACCTACGTACACAACGACAAGTTCGACCACGTGATGATGGCCATGGAGACCACCGTCGACAAGAACGGCGTTCACGTAACTCCCGTTACCGGCACTCCCGAAGAGCAGGCCGAACTCGAAAAGAGCTACAAGCACCTCTGCGCCATGCGCGACGAGGTTATCGAAATGGGCGTTCTGCCCCCCGTTGCCGACTGGCACAAACTCAACGCCAACATCGACTGATAACCCGCATCCAACCTCAACAAAAGGCCTTTTGATATTTCAGGCGGGGCCGGCCGGCTCAGTGCCGCCATAAATCTCTCGGCCCCTCCTTAATAATAATTCCCGATTAATCCTGATTAGTCCCGGCACAAGCGGTATCACTCATGCCCTGCCACCCCGTTGTCGTAAAGCCATTCGGGAGCGATGTCGGCGCCGTTGGCCCAGAAGATTGTCTCGTCAAGACCGAACTGCTTGAATTTCTCGATATCTTTCAGCTCTCTGTATGCGGGGGCTTCCAAGACCGGCGACATGTCCACGTTCTTGACAGCACCGTCGCTGAAAGTGCAGATGAGGGTATAGTTCCCTCCATATTCTACGTCGATTACTTTAATATACATAATAGTAGATATTTAACGGTTGATTTTGGTTATCGGTTCGCCACGCTGGGCCTTTTCCCAAAGTTCCATGACTTCGGCTTCGTGAGCATCGAGAAATTGGTTTACCAAGGCTATGGACGTGGATTTCGCCCTACCCTCTACAATTCTGTCGCTGATAGTAATCGTGAATTGCTCGGAACCCCTGCGCACATGGATATGCGGCGGATTATGGTCGAACCCGTAGAGATATATCAGTAAACCTTCAAGTATGTATATTGCGCCCACTTGCTTTTGTATTTATCTTATTGGTATTTGCAAAGTTAAAAACAAATGACCATTTATGCAAATCCGAATAGGATTTTTCTTGAAATTGCGTCTTTCGGGATTATTTGCTACCTTTGCAGCAATTATCAACAGGACAAGGCATGAAACTTATCTCTATACCGGTTTTGCTGGTGGCCTGCATGATTTCCTTCGCATGCTCGAGTAAGCAAAACTCCCAGACCGCGGAAGGCCGCGCCGCGGCGCAGCCTGAAGGCTCCTTCAATTCCGACAGCGCCTACTCCTACGTTGCCGCCCAGGTCGCATTCGGTCCCCGCGTGCCGGGCAGCGCGAGCCACCTGGCCTGCGCGGACTACATAGTCGGCAAGCTCCACCAGTTCGGCGCCGATACAGTCATTGTCCAGCAGGGCACCGTCGAGGGTTTCGACGGCACCCGCATGCCTCTGTGCAACATCCTGGCGCAGTTCAACACCGCCGCCACCAAGCGCATCCTCCTGGCCGCGCACTACGATACGCGTCCCTGGGCCGACCAGGACCCGGATTCCGAAAACCATACCAGGCCCATCCCCGGCGCCAACGACGGCGGCAGCGGTGTAGGCGTGCTGCTGGAAATAGCGCGCAACCTGCAGCTGCGCGCCCCCCAGGTAGGCGTGGATTTCTTCTTCATCGACTGCGAAGACTCCGGCTCCCATGATGCAATCGACGATTCCCGCAGCTGGTGCCTTGGCTCGCAGTACTGGTCGCACAACCCCGTTCCATACACCGAAGGCCATCTGCCCGTCTACGGCATCCTCCTGGACATGGTAGGCGCTCCGGACGCGCAGTTCCCGTACGAATACTTCTCCCAGATCGACGGCATCACTCCGACAATCCGCGTATGGAGCGAGGCCGAGCGCCTGGGTTACTCCGAGACCTTCCCGCGCCGCGTGGGAGGCGCCGTAACCGACGACCACCTCTACCTTATCAACGCCGGCATACCGACAACAGACGTCGTAGAGTGCGGCAACCCCGTAACCGGCAATTTCCCCACCACCTGGCACACCATGGACGACAACATGGACAACATCTCGCGCCATACCCTCGACCGCGTCGGCAAAACAGTACTCAGCACGGTCTACCGCGAGACTCCGGGCCAGAATACCAACACAGCAAACCGACAATGAAAACCATAGAAGAAGCCCAGAAGGATATCGCCGAACAGTTCGCCGACCTCGACGACTGGATGGACCGCTATTCCCTTATCATAGACATGGGCAACGAGCACCCCGCCATCAGCGAGGACCTCAAGACTCCGGACCGACTCATCGAGGGCTGCCAGAGCCGCGTATGGCTCGACGCCTGCTGCGACGACAACAAGCACCTGACCTTCACCGCCGACTCGGACGCCATAATCGTGAAAGGCATAATCTCGATGCTCGTCGACGTGCTCTCAGGACACACCCCGGACGAAATCCTCGACGCCGACCTGCATTTCATCCACGACATCGGCCTGGACGAACACCTCTCCCCCACCCGCAGCAACGGTCTGCTGGCCATGCTCAAGCAGATGAAAGCCTACGCCCTGGCCTACAAGGCCAAATTAGGCTAAGCGTCCCGACATCCACATATCCGCATAAAAAGGCGAGGCCACGAAGACATAGTCCGTGGCCTTGCTTATTATGTCGGATGGTGCTGCAATACCGCGAAACGTAGGGACGCACGGTTCGTGCGTCCAACCGCAACACATTGACTCTCAGAGGACGCACAGGCCGTGCATCCCTACGGGTGTGCGCAATTCCGCGGTTTTACAATACCCGTAGAAAAGGGGCTGCGCCGATGCGGACGCAGCCCCTTGCTATGGATGTTCGTGTGTGGATTACTGAATGAGGACCTTGATGGCCTGAGAGCCCTGGCGGCGGATGTAGATGCCGGGGGTCAGGTTCTCGGAACCGACGCGGATGCCCTGGAGGTTGAAGTACTCTACGGGAGCGTCGCTATCGTCGCCTACGAGGACGTTGCCGACGCCGGAGGTGCCGCGCATGGTCCAGTCGCTGGTCGTAACGGCCTGCGATGCGTTCTGCGGGATTGCATATACGGCGTTGAAGGCACGGTTGGCCACATAGAGACGGCCGCCGCGGTCGAATGCCATCTGATAGGTATCGGCTGTGGTGCCGAGGCTGAAGCTGTAGAGTTCCTCGCACTTGAAGGCGGGAGCCCAGGTGAGCTTCATCACGTGGACGTTCTCGCTGACGTCGGTGAAGGCCATCAGGGAAGCGTCGTGGTTAACGGCCAGGGCGCCGTCGCCGCCGGAGAGGGACTCGAGGTCTGCGCCGGAGTTGAACAGGATGTTCTCCTCATAGTCGGCAATCAGGAATACGGGCACGGCCTTGGCGTTGTTGCCCGATCCGCGGGTCTGGCTCAGGAAGAGTGCCTGCGGCTTGGCGACGACATTGACGTTGCCGTTGAGCATCATCGAGGCAAGAGTCGGATAGGTCTTGTCGGGAACGGTGGTAATCTCATGGGCGGTGCCGATGTTGTAGCTTACCATGCTCAGGGTGTAATCGCTGGGATAGTCCTCCTGGAAGGAGTATAGAACCTGATTCTCGCCGCTGCCCAGGGCCCACATGCCCGGTGTCGAGCCTGCGATAACCTGACCGGCCTCGTTGGTGATTTCACCGCTGGCGGTGTTCTGGGTGCCCTTGAACAGAGGTGTGCGGGTCTCGGGATGTGCGGGATCCATCAGGTAGATGCCGCCGGCCTTGTCGCCCCAGTCGGCAATCATCAGGGTACCGTCCTCGAGGGTGGCTGCGCGCCAGCAGGAAGCGCCGACGGAGAGATCCCACATGCCGGCAAGGTAAGGAGTCTCATTCCTGGAATTCAGCTGCGGGTCGTAGACCTTGACGCCGCGGTCGCCTTCCTTGAGGGTGAAGTAGACCTGGCCGAAGTAAGGCGATACCTCGTTATCGTCGACGGTAACGCCGTTGCCGGAAATATCGTCGCGGAAGAGTTCCTTGACGCCGGCCACGGTCTTGTTCTCGACAACGACCTCAACCTTGTAGTCCCCGGCGGGAACGGCGGCGGGATCGATGTCGACGATGTTCTCGCCGGCGGCGAATGTCTGTGCGGGCAGGCAGAAGTCTGCGACACCTTCGGTAAGCGAGCGCAGGCGTACGTAGCCGATGCCTTCGCCGCTCATGTCGAAGCTGGCGTGGCAGCCTGTGTTGTCGGCATAATATATAAGGTTATATGCGTATGCCGGCACTGCTACGGGCTGCTCCACGCCCTTGGTAGTGAAGCGGGTGATGCGGCCGCTGCGCAGCAGATAGAGGTTGATGTAGGCATCGGTCACATTCTCCTCGATGTCGCGTACGACTTCAGTGCGACCGCATGCGGCGCCAATGCCTTCGAGAGCGTCGAGCGTCGTATTCTCGGTCTCGATGAGGGTAGCCTTGTCCAGACCGTCGGTAATGTCGAGCAGCCTGATGCCGGTATTGCGGCCTTCGGCGTCGAGTGCCGGCGAAATCATGAACGAATGACCGGCGAAACGCATGTAGCCTGCCTGCTGCGAGGCGGCGGGCACGAGGTCGGCGGGTACTTCGCCTTCGAGGTGCATGTCGGCGATAGTGTACTGGCGTGCGCCGAGCTTCGAGCTCTCGGTGATGAAGCTACCCGAATTAAGGGGCGATACGGTGAAGGTGAATTCCTCGAGGTCGTCGACGTTGAAATAGTCGCAGACCTCAGCCTTGTTGCTGAAGGATTCGGAAGCCTTGGCGCCTTCGAGGACGTCGATGATGGTGAAGAACACCTTGCGGTTGTAGTATGTGGATGCGGAGCTGAGCAGCAGGCGGCCTTCCTGGAAGGTTCCGGAGTAGGACATCGTCTGGCCGGTCCATGCGCGGTAGAGGTTGCCTGTCATCCGGGTGCTGAACCATACGCGCGGATCACCGGTGGGGATGCCGTTGTCGTCGTTTGTCCAGCGGTAGATCTTGCATTCGCCGCGGGTCTCGCCGTCCTCGACCTCGCCGTCGGTCAGATGGCAGAGTTCCATGGAGCAGGCGATGAGCACGCCGTCGGCGGTTACCTGAATGTCGGCCACATTGCGGTCGGTGCCCTCGCAGCCGGTCAGGGAGACGTTGGCCTTCAGGGCAAGGTTGCCGGCGTCGATTACGGCCACGGTGGGCACGTTCTCGGCGTCATAGGCAAGCACGTAGAGATACTTGTCGCGTACGATGAAGCGCTTGACGGTCTTTCCCTCCAGTGCCGGGATTTTCTTGTCCGTGAAGGTGCGCTTGAAGCTGTAGGCCGGAGCGGCGAAGATGCTGGTGTTCTCGGCGGCCTCGTCGGGATAGTCGTAGTATTGGATGGCCGGCGGCTCGTAGCTTTCGCTTTCCATGTAGACGCGGGGATAGACGGTCTTGGCGGCTTCTACGGTGAAGGGGCCGCAGTAGTCCTCGACGGCGTCCTTGTAGCCCTCGGCCTTTACGGCGATGGTGTAGGTGCCCGGTTCGAGATCGGTGAAGACGAATGCGCCGTTGTACTCGTCGTCGGTCTGGTATTCGGCTACCTGGGCGCCGTCGCGGAACAGAGTCACGTGGGCGTTGTTGATAGGCTTGTAGGCGTCCGGAGAGGTAGCGGAGCAGTTGTAGACCTTGTGTTTGAAGCGTTCGTGCTGATCGCGGATGATACCGTATATTTCGCCGGTGGACTCGGTCTGGAGGCCGAAGATTTCGGCAATGCCGTGGGCATATAGCTCGCCTTCGTGCCGGCATACGTCGAAGTTCATGGCGCGGTGGCGTCCGGGCTGGTAGGTATGGAAGTAGCCCTCGCAGAGCAGACCCTTGACGCCATGGCGCAGTACGCCGTAATAGCCCTTATAGGTCTTGCCGTCGATATTGTTGATGGCGTAGTCGCCGCCCCAGAAGTCGACGTCGAAGTACAGGGCCACGTTGCTCATCGAGTAGTTGCTCCAGCACTGGTGCTGGTCGGCGTAGGCGTGGGGCCAGATGGTGCGGCAGGCATCGTCGGAGCCGGCAACGGAAGCCGTCGCGTTCTCGCCGCGGACGAACATTGCCGGGTAGTTGGTGTTGTTGCCGTCGGCGTGGGCGTTGGAGTGGACGGAGATGAAGAAGTCGAAGTTGTTGCGCTCTACCTCGCAGGCGATTTCATAAAGGCTGCGGTTGTAGTCGTCCTCATGTTCGGTATCCGTAACCGGATAGGGACCGCACTTCACGTGACTCATCACCACGTTGTTGGTCAGGTCCAGGGCTGCGCCGCGGCGCGCGGGATTGGGGTTGTCCTGGTTCTTGGTGCGGTCGAAGGTCAGACCGTACTGAATAAGACGGTCGACCAGCCCGAAGCCCTTGCGGAGATTGGTGTTGGACTCGAAGAAGCCCGTGGTGTCGGGGTTCGCGGAATTATAGGGACCGTGCTTGATGGTTTCCATGGCGCGGTCGCCGCCGGTCCAGGAACCGTGGCCGGGATTGACGTAGATTCGGAGTTCGCTTACGTCCGTTGCGTTTGTAAAGAGGCATCCTGCCGCAGCCAGCGCCGAAATCGTTAGAAATCTGTTGAGTTTCATGGCTTATTTGCTGACATTGAGGATAAACATCTTGCCGTCGGTAGTGGTATAGGAGATGCGGCCTTCCGAGGCGGCGGGAAGGACGGCAATCTGACTTTCGTCCGTGAGGACCTGGCTCTCGGTGCCGTCGAGATTGGTGGCGATGATGCGGCCCTCGGTGGTGATCACGCCGTTGTTGCGGGTGCGCATGCCGACGAGAATCTCGTTGTCGTACCATACGGGAGCTTCCAGGCGTCCGACGCGGCGCAGGTCGCTGCCGTCGAGGCGGCAGGTATAGGTACCGTAGCCGGCGGCGTAGAAGGCTATGCGGCTGCCGTCGGGACTGACGGAGGGCCAGAGATAGCTCATGCCCTCGGTGCCCAGGGGCGACAGCAGGCGGCGTTCGCCGCCGATGGTGATGTAGAGGCGTCCGCGCTCGATGCTGGGCACGGCGCGGCTCACGCGGGCAGGGGTCTCGCCGTTGGCGGCGCTGCGGGCGCGCATTACGCCGCTTTCTACCGTGGCGACGGTGTTGCCGGCGATTTCAACGGCCTCGAGGTTGCGCGACGGGGCGCTGATGGTGCGGGTGGCGCCGGTGGCGATGTTGTAGGTCTTGACGGCTACGCGGCGCAGATGGTTGATATCCGTGGATGCTTCGCGGAAAACCACCGATTTGCCGTCGGCCGTGAAGGCCAGGTCCATCATCGAACCGGAGCGGGAAATTGTCCGGGCCGTGCCGGCGGCGCGGTCCACGAGCTTGAGCGTGCCTGACATCGTTGTCAGAGCGATTGTCTGACCGTCGGGGCTAAGCATTGCCTGATCTGCCAGAATTCCCTCGGGAAGAGCGACCTTTTCCATCGATTGCACTTCCAGCAACTGGGCTCCGGCACTGAAGACGGCCAGCAAGGCCGCAGCTACAGTGAGTAAGCTTTTCTTCATGAGTGATTCAAGGTTAGTTAAATTGGTTAATAGTTGTTTTCAATCCCCAAATTTAAAAAATATTTCCCACGCGCCCAAAAAAAATTGTTTCCGCCCATTCCCCGCAACCAAACCAGGTCAGGCCAACCGTGCGATTGTCCAAGTACCTTTGTTGTCTTTTCCCTCGCGCTTGAGGACGCCGAGCTTTTTCAGCAGCGACAGGTCTCGCTCTATAGTACGCTGGCTCACCGACAATATCTCCGACATCCGACTTCCCGTCAATGTCGGAGACTCAATTACGAGACGCAATATATCCTTCTGGCGTTCAGTTAATTGGTTCATCAACGCATCTCCGACAAAATCCCCGACAGAGTCTCCGACATCCAAACTGTCGGAAGCTGCGAAGAGTATAGTCTGAAACTGAGTCGGTGTGGATTTGAAAACGGGCTGTAATTCTCGTCTGTATCCTTCCAGGGCCTCTGTCTCTTTTCTTATACGCAGTAATCCGCTTCCCCGCTTTTCCATATAGTACAATTGTGCCATAACATTGGCAAGTATCGGATTGCGTCTTTCGGAAGAAACATCCGCTATGTCCAGATTCTGAATCAACTCTCCGTTATACATTCCTCCCGGAGATGTTATTTTAATACAGTCATCGAATATATCCAGGTGAACCTCTCCGCCGATAACTGTATAATCCCTGTGAATGAGATGATTGACAATAGCCTCAAGAAGCGCGCGCTCCGCGTATTCGGCCTTGTTTATCCGCCCTTCCCGAGTCTTTTCCCAGCCACACCTTGTATTTGATTTTACAAAGTTTATGGCCTCGCGCAAAAGCATGAGAACGTTGCCTGTCAGTTCCAGGTCATTGATTGCATCTCCTTTTTCTTTTCCCCGCCACCGGGTGCAATACAGCCGCGATTGAACCATCGGACAATCATCGGCAAACAGTGCTCCGGAATTAGTCAGTCGTCCTGAATTGTCAACAAGTCCGAACGACTGCAGATATTTTTTATTCCACTCCTGAGCCGTGCGCGATTTAAAAGCGTTAGCCAATATCGTGAACGATGAATCTTCCATCTTATAGTCCGTCAGCAGTGAATCGAATGTCTTGTTCGAACCTTTCAAAACCAGACGAACCATCTGTTCGGCTGTAGCGGGCATACTTTCATCGCCCACACGTGTAAAAGCAATCCGCTGACCGTCTCCGACATAATAGTAAGGGGTATAGTTGCCGGGGCCGACTTTTAGTTCAAGAATATGGACCGCACCTATTCTATGGGGTAACATCTCTACTTCGGGCAGCGGGTCCATGTAATCCCGAATCTTAGCACTGATAACTTCGCAGATATGCTGCACATTGACAAGGCCTCTGACAATACCGTCGTTATCGACACCGAAGAAAAGCGAGCCGCCGGTGCCATTGGCAAAAGCACTGACACTTTTCAACCAGCTTTTGGGCCTCTTTTCCTCAAGCAATAGCTTGAAATCATAGGCGGTGCATTCCGCTATCAGTGCTTTCAATTCCATTATTTGAAGCGGTAGGTGATCAGGGCGGTGGCGGTGGCGGGAGCGTCCGGAGTGGTACGGGTGTACTGGCGGGAGCGGACTTCTGCGATGCAGCGGGCCACGAGGTCGGCGTCGGCGGATGCGGGCGGGTTGCCGCCGATGAGTTCTACGGAGGTAACGCGGCCGTCGCTGCCTACGGTGGCGCGAAGGCGCACCGTGCCTGTGCGGGTCGAGGGGAGTTTGGCGTACGCGGGCATTATCCATCCTCCGCCTACGGTGCCGCTGCCGGTGCCGGCTACGGGAGTGTCGGAGCCGTCGGGCTCCCCGGAATCGCCGCGGGATGTGCCTGTGGCGGTGGTGTTTTCGTTGCCCGGGTCCTCGAAGGCGTTCGATACGTCGCGGTTTGCGCGGCGGCGCGCGGCGGCTTCTTCCTGCTCCTGGCGCGTCGGGCCGCGACGCTCGGGTTCGGTACGCGGGCGCCGGCTGACGGGCGCGGGGCGTTCGGAGGTGACTTCCGGGGCGACGTGACCGGCGGCTCCGGCATCGGTCAGGTCGCTGCCGCCTTCGGGCGTAGGCGTGGCGGCATTGCGGGCAGGCTCGGGAGCATGGGCGCGTGCCGGATCGGAGGGCGCGGGCGAATTCAGGCTCTCGAGCAGGTCCACGTACTCGGGCAACGCCGCATCTACCTGTGCCGCCGGCTGACGCGACGGGGGCATGGCGGCCGGATCGAAGCTCAGATGCCCCGTAAAGAGTATCAATGCGATAATCACCGCAACGACTGCGGTAGCGATTGCGGACTGGCGTTGAGGAGTCGGAGGTTTCATAGGGAGGAGAATGTTCAGTTGGCGGCCGGCGCGGGGACGTCGGAGGGCGAGGTCGGGCGCGTGGCCAGTACCATCTTTACCGAATTGCGGGCGCCGATATTGAGGACCTCCACGACCTTGCCGTACTCAACTTCCGAATCGGCATAGACAGCCACCGTAGCCACGGAGTCCGCAGCCAGCGAAGCCACCCATATGTCGATGGAGTCGGCGGGGAGGGCCAGGGGCTGCTCGTCGGCGCTCGAGCGGTAATAGTTGCCCTCGGCGTCGATGAACACGCGGTAGGCCGGTTTCAGCGGCGTCTGTTCCTGACTCTGCGGCAGGTCGACTTCGAGCGCCGTCGGGAAGACGAAGGCGCTGGTGACCATGAAGAAGACAAGGAGCAGGAATACCACGTCCGTCATCGAGGCCATGGAGAAGGAATCGAGCAGCTGCTGCGGGCGTTTGAGTGCCATTACTTTATAGCGGGTTCGTTGAGGAGGTCCATGAAATCCATGATGCGGGCCTCCAGACGGTTCATTATCTTATTGATGCGGGCTACCAGATAGTTGTAGGCGAACAGGGCCACGATGCCTACGATAAGACCGGCCACGGTAGTCACCAGCGCGGAGTAGATGCCCGAAGCGAAGCTGTCGATTGTCGCCGAGCTGCCGGAGCTCGCTATGGCGTAGAAAGCCTGCACCATGCCTATAACGGTTCCGAGGAAACCTATCATTGGTGCGCCGGCGGCGGTAGTGGCCAGCCAGGGCAGCGTGCGGCTGAGATTGGCGATTTCGAGGTTGCCGGTGTTTTCGACGGCCACGAGCACATCGTTCATCGGGCGCCCGATGCGGGTGATGCCTTTGGCTACCAGGCGGGCGCCCGGGCTGTCGTTGGCCTTGCAGAGGTTCAGGGCGCTCTCGATTTCGCCGTCGTGGATATATCCGCGGATGCGGTTCATGAAGTTGTCGTCCTCGCGGCCGGCGGCGTTGATTGCCGCCAGGCGCTCGAAGAATATGTAGATGCACAGCAGCAGCAGCGCGGCAAGGGGGATCATTACCCATCCGCCTTCAAGGCAGAGCTGCCACAGGCTCACGGATTGAGCGGTCGGTTCCATTGTTTTAGCTTATATGATTGGTTTGAGGAGTATCGGAGTGCAGCCGGCACGCGCTCAGCGGCGCAGGCACTGGCGATAGCGGACGATGGTTTCGTGAAGTCCGAGGTACAGGGCGTCGCAGATGAGGGCGTGGCCTATGGATACCTCGCTCAGCCAGGGTATCTTCTCGCTGAAGAACTGCAGGTTATCAAGGCTGAGGTCATGGCCGGCGTTGACTCCGAGTCCGAGCTTGCGGGCCATCGTGGCGGCCTCGACGTATGGAGCCACGGCCGCCTCACGGTCTGTCCCGTAGCCGTCCGCATAAGGCTTGGTGTATAGCTCTACCCGGTCGGCACCCGTTGCGGCGGCGGCACGCACAGCCTCCGGATCGGCATCGACGAAAATCGACGTGCGCACGCCGGCTTCCTTGAAGGTATCCACCAGCTGGGTCAGGAACTCCATGTTGGCCGCTACGTCCCATCCGGCGCTGGAAGTCAGCGCCTCCGGCGCGTCGGGCACGAGGGTTACCTGCGTCGGGCGCACCTCGCGGATGAGCTTCACGAATTCAGGCGTCGGATTGCCTTCGATATTGAATTCGCAGCGCAGAAGGGGGCGCAGGGCGTAGACGTCGGAACGCCTGATATGGCGCTCGTCGGGCCGCGGATGGACCGTGATACCGTCGGCGCCGAAACTCTCGATATCAAGAGCCACCGCCTCGACATCGGGTCGGTTCTCGCCGCGCGCGTTTCGCAGGGTAGCGATCTTATTGATATTTACACTCAGGTTTGTCATCTGATTCTTGGAATATTCCGGAAAATTCCGTATTTTTGTTGTTTAATAACGGGCCGGGGCGCTCCCCGGTTGCTAAACTCACTGCAAAAATAGTCAGAAATAAAGGAACACGAAAATAAAATGGGCGCAAAACAAGCAATTTTAGCACAGAGGGCCGGCAGCGACCCCGAAGTTGCCGACTGGTCGCGCCTTCTGATCGGGTGCCGGCGGCAGGACTACTGCGCCTCGCTTATAGCGCGGGCGGTAGAGGACTGCGACGCGCACATACTCGACCTCCATGTCGCCACTCCCGGAGCGATAACCGGCGACGCGGCCGCGGACATAGTGCCGGACGAGGATTTCCCCGTACAGGTTGTCCTCAAGGTCAGCCACCGCAACAGCGACGGCATCGGACGCTCTCTGGAGCGCTACGGCTTTACGGTCCTGGGCCGCACAAGCAGCGAGAGCGCCGACCAGAGCAGGATTATCGAGAACTACACGAACCTGATGAAATATCTGGAAATATAGCCTATCATGCGCATAGCGGTTTACGGCAGCAAAAGGCAGGAAAGCAGCGCGGAGCAAATCCGCCTTTTCCTGGAGAATCTCAGGCGGCGCGGCGCTACGGCCGTGATGCACCGCAAGCTCTACAACCATCTTTACGGATTCATGCCCCGGGCTCTGGCCGCGGTGGGAAGCGTTGTCGACGGCAATGATTTCGAGGCCGACCTGGCCGTCAGTCTCGGCGGCGACGGCACCTTCCTGCGCACGGCCATGTGGGTCGGCGACAAGGAAATTCCCATCGTCGGAGTCAACACCGGCCATCTCGGCTTCCTTACGGCCCTGCCCGTCGACAGGCTGCCTCAGCTTCTCGACGAACTCGGCGGCGACGCCTTCCGCATGGAAAGCCGCGGTGTGCTGGAACTCTGCAGCCCCTTCATCGACCCCCATTCCGCGCCGTACGCTCTCAACGAAATCGCTATCGCCAAGGTCGAGACCTCCTCGATGATCAAGGCCGACGTCAGCATCGACGGCAAGCCCCTGGCGCAGTACAGCGCCGATGGCCTTATTGTATGCACCGCCACGGGGTCGACGGCCTACAACCTCTCCGTCGGCGGACCCATAGTGCAGCCTACGGTCGACGTCTGCGTGCTCTCGCCCGTTGCGGCCCATTCGCTTACGATGCGCCCGATGGTCGTCGACGGCCGCTCGGCAATCCGCATCGTGCCTTCGGGTCGCGCAAGCCATGTGCGCCTGAGCCTCGACAGCCGCTATTACGAGATAGAGACGGGCACGCCGGTGGAAATCCGCCGAGCCCCCTTCACCGTACGCGTCCTCCAGCCCGCCGACCGCAGCTTCGCCGACATCCTCCGCGACAAACTCCACTGGGGAGAGGCGTGAGGTTTGAAAGGGACGAGGGACGAGTTAAGAGGGATGAGGCAACTATTAAGAAAAACTTAATAGTTCAACAGTAAGGCAAACGCAATTATTCCCGATTAATCGAGATTAGTCATGATTAGCCATGATTAATACCGAATAATCGGGATTTAACTTTACCATCATACGCGCTCTGAAGCGGCGGTGCGGTAGCAGCCGAGGGCGGCGGCGAGGGTCAGGGTGGCGACGGCGAGCCAGGGGAGGAGCGACTGCGCAGGCTGCGGGGCCGATAAGGGGGCGAGTAGAGCCGCGATTTTCGGCAGCAGCAATGTTCCGGTTACGCCTGCGGCGAAACCGCCGGCGATGCCGGCCAGGATGGCGCGTCGCGTTGCCCGGCGAGCTTTGGTCAGGCGTTCCTCTACCAGCTTCAGCCCGTCCAGGCGGCTCTCCAGCCGGGCCATGAAAAGATTGTCGGCCTCCATCGGGGGACGGTAGGAGCCGAATAAATCCCGGAGTTGCCGGGTTTCTGTATCCTGATTTTCCATATTCAATCTTCCAATAAAACTTTAAGATGCTTCCGGCCGCGGGAAAGGTGCTGGCGCACGTTGCCCTCGCTCTCGTCAGTCATCGCGGCCACCTCGCGTACATCGTAGCCCTCCATATAATAGAGGAGAATGGCGGTGCGCTCGCGTGCCGGAATCTCCGCGAGGGCCGTGTAGAGTGCCTGGTAGCGGAAGGCATCGTCGGCAGCCCCGTCGGCGGCGACAGCGGCTGCGCTGTCGAGGTCGACCTCCGGTTGCATCCGGCGTGTGCTGTCCAGAAAAGTATTGTATGCAATCTTGAAAATCCAGGCGCGGAACCGGGATTCCTCGCGGAAGGTATCCATGCCCAGATACGCCTTGACCAGCGTATTCTGGGCGATGTCGTCGGCCCGGGCGGCATTACCGCAGCAAAGGGCATTCAGAAAGCGGCGCAGCTCTTTCTGAATGCCCTCGGCGTAGGATATGAAGCTCCGGCGGTCCATTTACTCCTTGCAGTGTTCGTCGGCTTCGTTTACCTCAGCTTCAATCGGTTCCGGTTCGGCCACGAGGATTTCCTCCTCTACCGGACTGGTTTTCCCGTCGTCGTGGATATGCTTGCGCAGGTAGGCCCAGGCGGCGAAGTAGCCGGCGCCGAAGCCCGTAAGTATCACGGCGATAACCAGCCCGAAGAAGCACCATTCGTCCATGTCGTCGTCGAGGTCGTAGATCCAGGGGCTGCTGACGGTGAAGGTCATAATGCCGGCGCAGAGTCCGAGGACGCCGCGCTTGAGATAGAGCGTGGCCTTCTGGAGGGCGGTTTTCTCGGGTTTGCTCAGCGCCTTCATCAGAGCGGCGACGTCGACGTTAGGGTTGGAGCGTATAGCTTCGCGGATGAGTTCGGTGTTGGCGTTGCGGGTCTTGATCAGAACGCGGGCTATAAGCCATACCACCAGTACAGGAAGTGCCACGCATACCCCCAGGGGGACCAGGATATCTTCCAAAGCAATCAATGCGTTTTCCATAATTTTTCAGTTTTAAATTTTCAGTTCTGCAAATATGACGACGCCCGCCGGGCAAATGTGACAGCGAAGATAAAAATTTTTCGCGGAAAAGCCGAGCTGCTAAATATGGAAAGGCGGATTTCATCCGCCGGCTGACGAGGAAAGCTTGACGCCCAAGGAAAAAGCCCCGATTAATCGGGATTAATCAAGAATTATCAGGATTAATCGGGATTTTTCTCCAAAGACGCCCCGACACCTCGGCGGGTGCGCCGCTCGCAGGCTGACGCGGAGCTTAAAACCTAAACTACCTTATATTATGTTATTTTTAATTAAATAATTCCGCTTGCCAGGGGCGCGGGGGCGGTTTATGTTGCTCTTCTCCTTAATTTGTATTACCTTTGCAACATCTTCATCAGAGGAGGGGGCACGACGCTTCCTCCTCTTTATTTAGAGCCGCCGGTTGCGGCATTTTTTTAGAAATGATCGACAGACTCAAAATCCAGCAGATAGTCGAGGCCCGGCTCAAGGGCACCGACATGTACCTTACGGACATCGCCGTAAGTCCGGACAACCGCATCACCGTGGAAATCGACAGCGACACGGCCGTCGACATCGACGAATGCGCGGCCATCTCCCGCGCCATCGAGGCCGAATTCGACCGCGACGCCGAGGACTACGAGCTCGAGGTCGGCTCCGCCGGCCTGACGGCGCCGATGAAGGTGCGCCGCCAGTTCGTGCGCAACATCGGCAAGGACGTCGAGGTGCTCACCAAGGACGGCCGCAAGCTCCACGGCGTGCTCGTCGGCGTCGGCGAGGACAGCAGCCCGCTGCGCTTCAGCGTGGCCGTGCCCGTCAAGGTCAAGCCCGAAGGCGCCAAGAAGGCCGTGGTGCGCCAGGAGCCCGTCGACTTCACCCTGGACGAGGTCAAGTACATCGTCTACGATCTTAAATTCTGAAATCAATAAAAACCTAACGCATACATCCCCACTCTCAAAGCAATGGCAAAGAAAGAGGAAACCCCCAATATGGTCGAGCAGTTCGCCGAGTTCAAGGAACTCAAGAACATCGACAAGACCACAATGATCAGCGTACTGGAAGAGTCCTTCCGCAATGTACTTGCAAAAATGTTCGGAACGGACGAGAACCTGGACGTAATCCTCAATCCCGACAAGGGCGACGTTCAGATTTTCCAGAACCTCGAGGTCGTTCCCGACGGCGAAGTCGAGAACCCCAACCTGCAGATTTCCCTCAGCGACGCCCGCGCCGACGACGACCCCGAAGCCGAGGTCGGCGAGGAACACAGCCGCGAGATTATCTTCGAGAAATTCGGCCGCCGCGCCATCCTCAACCTGCGCCAGACCCTCCAGAGCCGAATCCTGGACCTCCAGAAAGAGGCTATCTACAATAAGTTCAAGGACCTCGAGGGCCAGCTCATCACCGGCGAGGTCTACCAGACATGGTCGCGCGAGACCCTGCTGCTGGACGACGACAAGAACGAGCTTCTGCTCCCCCGCAACGAGAGCATTCCCGGCGACTTCTTCCGCAAGGGCGAGACCATCCGCGCCGTCGTGGCCAACGTGGACAACAAGAACAACAATCCCAAGATTACGGTATCGCGCGTGAGCGAAACCTTCCTGCGCCGCCTGTTCGAGCTGGAAGTTCCCGAAATCCGCGACGGCCTGATCA